>CAJNCK010000002.1:0-300000 GCA_905221245.1 bacterium | reverse complement strand
ATATAGTGGCTAGCCATTTCTTGATCACCAATCGGTAGGATGATGGGAATCCCTCCAGCGTCTTTAACGCCTTCAACAAAGCCTTTTGCTACGTAGCTCATCATGATGTCATCATCTGGATGAGTTTTTTCGTTTCCTGTAATCCCAATAACTGGTTTTTTCATAAAATGATTTTCGCTTTCTAATCCTCTTTTCGCATGAAGTAGAGGAGGGTTTGGAGTTCACTTGTCAAATCGACATATTGAACGACCACGTCTTTTGGTAAATGTAGATGGACTGGTGAAAAACTGAGAATTCCTTTTACGCCAGCATCAACCAAGAGATTAGCAACCTCTTGTGACTTAACGCTAGGAACGGTCAGGATAGCAGTCTTCACATCAGCATCCTTGATTTTATCCTTGATTTGTGAAATTCCGTAAATAGGAATCCCATCAGGAGTTTGGGTACCGACTTCAGGATGGTCATCTAGGTCAAAGGCCATGATAATTTTCATCTTGTTACGCTCGTGGAAGCGGTAGTGGAGAAGGGCATGGCCCATATTTCCAATACCTACCAGCATGACATTGGTAATAGAGTTATCATTGAGTAAATCGGCAAAAAATGTCATCAGTTTTTTGACATCATAGCCAAAACCACGACGACCTAGTTCACCAAAATAGGAAAAATCACGACGTACGGTCGCGGAATCAATACCGATAGCCTCTGCAATTTGCTTAGAGTTGGCACGTTCAATCTTTTCTGCATGAAATCTCTTAAAAATTCGATAGTAGAGAGAGAGTCTTTTCGCTGTTGCTTTTGGAATAGCAGACTGTTTATCTTTCACAAAATCACAACCTTTCTATTCTTCTATTTTATAGAAACATTGTGAAAAAATCAACAAAAACAAGAAAAAACTAAGAAAAATCTTAGTTTTGATGTAAAAAATCTGCATGTGATAGAAATCGGGGCTCTATAATATTTGTAGTGGGTAAATCCCCTATAGATCTTATGGAGCCTATTTTGTTGTAGAAAAAAAGTCCCATAAGATCTATAATGAAAAGTGACCAAACAACTCATTAGAAAGATTCATATGGAACAATTACATTTTATCACAAAACTACTCGATATCAAAGACCCTAATGTCCAAATTATGGATGTTGTTAATAGAGATACCCACAAGGAAATCATCGCCAAACTGGATTATGAGGCCCCATCTTGTCCTGAATGTGGAAGTCAAATGAAGAAATATGATTTTCAAAAACCATCTAAGATTCCTTACCTTGAAACAACTGGTATGGCTACTAGAATTCTCCTTAGAAAGCGTCGTTTTAAGTGCTATCAGTGTTCAAAAATGATAGTCGCTGAGACTTCTCTCGTCAAGAAAAATCACCAAATTCCTCGTATCATCAACCAAAAAATTGCGCAAAAGTTGATTGAGAAGATTTCTATGACCGATATTGCTCATCAGCTGGCCATTTCAACTTCAACTGTCATTCGCAAGCTCAATGACTTCCGTTTTAAGCATGATTTTTCTAGCCTTCCTGAGATTATGTCTTGGGACGAGTATGCCTTCACTAAGGGAAAAATGAGTTTCATTGCTCAGGACTTTGAAAAACTCAATATCATTACTGATCTCGAGGGTAGAACACAGGCTGTCATCCGAAATCACTTTCTTAAATATGATAGAGTCGTTCGTTGTCAGGTGAAAATCATTACTATGGATATGTTTAGCCCTTACTATGACTTGGCTAAACAGCTTTTTCCGTGTGCTAAAATCGTTCTAGATCGTTTCCATATTGTACAACATTTAAGCCGTGCTATGAGTCGTGTGCGTGTCCAAATCATGAATCAGTTTGAACGAAAATCTCATGAATACAAGGCTATCAAGCGATACTGGAAACTCATCCAACAAGATAGTCGGAAACTCAGCGATAAACGTTTTTATCGCCCTACTTTCCGTATGCACTTGACGAATAAAGAGATTCTAGACAAGCTTTTGAGCTATTCAGAAGACTTGAAACACCACTATAATCTCTATCAGCTCTTACTCTTTCACTTTCAGAACAAGGAGCCAGACAAATTTTTCGGACTCATTGAGGACAATCTAAAGCAGGTTCATCCTCTTTTTCAGACTGTCTTTAAAACCTTCCTCAAGTATAAAGAAAAGATTGTCAATGCTCTTCAACTACCCTACTCCAACGCCAAATTGGAGGCCACCAATAATCTCATTAAACTCATCAAACGCAATGCCTTTGGTTTTCGGAACTTTGAAAACTTCAAAAAACGAATTTTCATCGCTCTCAATATCAAAAAAGAAAGGACGAATTTCGTCCTTTCTCGATCTTAGCTTTTCTTCAACCCACTACAGTTGACAAAGAGCCGAAATCGGTAGAGGTCTCCGACCAGACCCTGATAAACTTTCTGGCCATTAAAAGTCAGAGAAGTCACATAAAGTGTATCTGGTAGGGTCACACATCCTGACAGAGCCAGCATGAGAGCTTTATAATCCTCATACTTGAGTGTACGCTCTACATGATAGTTGTCCTTATAGGTCAGTTCAAACATATGGGACCTATCTTTCCGATTTTGTAAAGACACCACGTTCTACCAAGCTATCCATGAGGAAGTAGAATTTTTCCTGATGAATGTGGTGGTCTTCTGATTTGAAAATATCAACTAGACGTAGCCCAAACTTGTCAGTGATATTGATTTTAGCACCTGTAAGTTCCTTGTTAATGATGATTTTGAGTTGGAATCCCTCACCGCTGTTCGGCACTTTTTCCAAAAGGCGAGTCAATTCATAGTTACCAACCTTAGTCTCAAAAAAGGTGTTGTCCTTAAGGGTGAATTTTTTAACAGAAGGGCTAAGAGTGTAGTCGTAACGACAATTTTTTAACTGAATGGTTTTTTCAAATGCCATATGGCTAACCTCCGATAATTTCTTTTAAGGTTTTTGCGAGGGTATGTAGGTCTTCAACAGTATTTTCTGGCGACAAACTGATACGAACGGATTCCTTCAAGCGTTCTGAATTTGCCCCGTACATGGCTTCAAGAACATGGCTGGATTGTACAATGCCAGCTGTGCAGGCTGATCCAGTAGAGATAGAAATTCCAGCTAAATCTAGACGAAGGAGTAAGAGATCATTTTTCTGACCAGGAAATCCAATATTGAGGACATAAGGGAGATGATATTCTCCTATATTCAAGTAATACTGAATTCCCTCTAGCTCTGCAAGAAAGGCAATTTCTAGATTTTGTACATGTTGAAAATTGTCTTCTTGCTTTTCTAGGTCTTCTTTTAGGGCAGCAACCATTCCTACGATGGCAGCCAAATTTTCAGTACCTGCACGTTTTTTCTGTTCTTGGTCTCCACCATGGAGATAGGAATCAAAGTCCATGCTAGATGCGTAGAGAAAACCGATTCCCTTAGGACCATGGAATTTATGGGCAGAAGCGGTGAGAAAATCAATGCCCAATTCTTCTGGGTGAATGGGGATTTTGCCAATAGCTTGAACTGCATCAACATGGTAGGCAGCAGGGTGTTGCTTGAGTATTTGGCCAATTTCAGCAATGGGAAGTAGGTTTCCTGTCTCATTATTGGCAAACATGGTAGAAACCAAAATCGTATCATCACGTAAGGCCTTTTGAATTTGTTGGGCTGTGATTTCTTGATTTTCTGGTTGGATAATGGTTGCTTCAAAACCAAAGTGTTGAACCAAGTAATCAATCGTTTCAAGGACAGCATGGTGCTCAATGGCAGTTGTGATGATATGTTTTCCTTGTTCTTGGTGACGAAGGCAGTAGCCAATGATGACAGTATTGTTGCCTTCTGTCCCACCAGAAGTGAAAAAGATATGTTGAGGTTTTGTCCCCAGTAACTGAGCTAGTTCCTGACGAGCTTCTCGCAAGAGTTTACCAGCTTGACGACCATGACCATGAATACTAGAAGGGTTTCCGTGGGTTTCTTGCATAACCTTGGTCATGGCTGAAATAGCAACTGCTGACATGGGAGTCGTTGCAGCATTGTCCAAATAAATCAAAGAATCACCTTATTTCTTTTTGTTGTAGGCAAAGAGTGGGCTGACTGGTTTTCTTTCGTGGATACGGACGATGGCATCACCAATTAACTCACTAGCAGTGATGTAGCATACGTTTTTAGGAGTTTTTTCTTTTGTTGCTACTGAATCAGTCACAAGAATTTCTTTAATATTAGTATTGTCAAGAAGTTCAGCAGCTCCTTCGACGAAGAGACCGTGGCTAGAAACAGCATAAATTTCTGTAGCTCCTTCACGTTCAACGATTTTAGCAGCTTCAGAGAAGGTACGTCCTGTATTTAAAATATCGTCAATCAAGATAGCTTTCTTACCTTCAACATCACCGATAATATAACCTTCGTTGCGAGTTGCATCGTCTTGAGGGTAGTCGATAATGGCGATAGGAGCATCAAGATACTCAGCCAAGCTACGAGCGCGTTTCACCCCTGAATTTTTAGGGCTAACAACAACAACATCTGACCCAAGTAATCCCTTATCGCAATAATGTTTTGCAAATAGAGGAACTGTGAAGAGGTTATCGACAGGAATATCAAAGAAGCCTTGAACCTGAACGGCATGTAAATCAAGTGTAAGGATACGATCAACACCAGCCTTAACCAGCATATTGGCAACTAGTTTAGCTGTAAGTGGCTCACGTGGTGAAGCAATACGGTCTTGACGTGCATAACCAAAATATGGAAGGACAACGTTGATACTGTGGGCACTTGCACGAACACAAGCGTCGACCATGATCAATAACTCCATTAGGTGGTTGTTAACTGGGAAACTTGTTGATTGGATGATGTAAACATCATAACCACGGACACTTTCTTCGATATTTACTTGGATTTCTCCATCTGAAAATTGACGTGATGATAGTTTTCCAAGTGGGACACCAACAGCTTGAGCAATTTTCTGTGCAATCTCTTGGTTAGAGTTGAGTGCGAAAAGTTTCATGTTTTTTCTATCTGACATTATAGACCGTCCTCTGTAAACTTTTTAAATCCTAGCCTATATGAACTGGGATTTTTGTATTTTATCTTTTCTATTTTACCAAAAAATAGAGATTATTTCAGCTATTTTTCATGCTTTTGACAAATCGGACCAATTTTGAGGGAGCTTTTTGATAAGCAATCTGATTTTCCTCTAAAAATTGCTGGAAATCTTGTTTCCCTTGCTCGTGATTCTCAACTTCAAGCTCTAATTCGTAATCTGTAATATCAAAGTACTGACTTTCATCTAGCGCCATGAGACCAATAGCTGTTTGCATTTCATAGCGAAGCGTTGTTAGACAGCCAAGAATCTGCCATTCACTAGTTTTAATACCATGTTTAGCCAATTCATCCAGTACTAGCCCTTGAGGAAGTTCTTTCTTGCTCAGATAGTTTTCAGCATCTTTTAGTTGCAATTTTTGATTGTATTCCATGTTTCCGACACTTTGTGGGACTTTGAGTGTCAATTCTGCCCAGTCTTCAAAAGTTCGAATGCGCATAGCAACTTTCTTTTCTCGCAGTTCAAAATCAGGCGTGTCCATGTAGTAATTTTTTTGAAGAACAGGAGTGACACCTGTGAACTGGTCTTTTAGACGATCATATTCATCTTTTTTCAATAATGTTTTCAATTCAATTTCTAAATGTTTCATTTTTCTTACCTTTTCTTTATCGTTGAAAGCGGATTTATGGTATAATAATCATTGTATTTATTGTATATGAATCTGGAGAAAAAATCAAAGATATTTTTGAAGGATAATATGAGAACAAGGGAGAATATATGACCTTAGAATGGGAAGAATTTCTAGATCCTTACATTCAAGCTGTTGGTGAATTAAAGATTAAACTACGTGGTATTCGGAAGCAATATCGTAAGCAAAATAAGCATTCTCCGATTGAGTTTGTGACGGGTCGGGTCAAGCCAATTGAGAGCATCAAAGAAAAAATGGCTCGTCGTGGCATTACTTATACGACCTTGGAACACGATTTGCAGGATATTGCCGGTTTGCGTGTGATGGTTCAGTTTGTAGATGACGTCAAGGAAGTAGTGGAAATTTTGCACAAGCGTCAGGACATGCGAATCATACAGGAGCGAGATTACATTACTCATCGAAAAGCATCAGGCTACCGTTCCTATCACGTGGTAGTAGAATATACGGTTGATACCATCAATGGAGCCAAGACCATTTTGGCGGAAATTCAGATTCGTACTTTGGCCATGAATTTCTGGGCAACAATAGAACATTCTCTCAACTACAAGTACCAAGGGGATTTCCCAGAGGAAATTAAGAAGCGGCTGGAAATCACGGCCAAGATTGCCCATCAGTTGGATGAAGAAATGGGTAAAATACGTGATGATATCCAAGAAGCCCAGGCTCTTTTTGATCCTTTGAGTAGAAAATTAAATGACGGTGTAGGAAACAGTGACGATACAGATGAAGAATACAGGTAAACGAATTGACCTGATAGCCAATAGAAAACCGCAGAGTCAAAGGGTTTTGTATGAATTGCGAGATCGTTTGAAGAGAAATCAGTTTATACTCAATGATACCAATCCGGATATCGTTATTTCCATTGGTGGGGATGGCATGCTCTTGTCGGCCTTTCATAAGTACGAAAACCAGCTTGACAAGGTCCGCTTCATTGGTGTTCACACTGGACATTTGGGCTTCTATACGGACTACCGTGATTTTGAGTTGGACAAGCTAGTGACTAATTTGCAGCTAGATACCGGAGCAAGAGTCTCTTACCCTGTTCTGAATGTGAAGGTCTTTCTTGAAAATGGTGAAGTGAAGATTTTTAGAGCACTGAATGAAGCCAGTATCCGCAGGTCTGATCGAACCATGGTGGCGGATGTTGTGATTAACGGTGTCCACTTTGAACGTTTTCGTGGAGATGGGCTAACAGTTTCGACACCGACTGGTAGTACGGCTTATAATAAGTCTCTTGGCGGTGCAGTGTTACATCCTACCATTGAAGCTCTTCAGTTGACGGAAATTGCCAGCCTAAATAATCGTGTCTATCGAACGCTGGGCTCTTCCATTATTGTGCCTAAGAAGGATAAGATTGAACTCATTCCAACAAGAAATGATTACCACACCATTTCGGTTGACAATAGCGTTTATTCCTTCCGCAATATTGAGCGAATCGAGTATCAAATCGACCATCATAAGATTCACTTTGTCGCATCACCTAGCCATACCAGTTTTTGGAACCGTGTTAAGGATGCTTTCATCGGTGAGGTGGACGAATGAGGTTTGAATTTATCGCAGATGAGCATGTCAAGGTTAAGACCTTTTTGAAAAAGCACGAGGTTTCTAAGGGGCTTCTGGCCAAGATTAAGTTTCGGGGTGGAGCTATTCGGGTCAATGATCAACCACAAAATGCGACGTATCTTTTGGATATTGGAGACCGAGTTATCATCGATATTCCTGCTGAGGAAGGCTTTGAAACTCTCGAAGCTATCGAGAGACCATTAGACATTCTCTATGAGGATGACCATTTTCTAGTCTTAAATAAACCCTATGGAGTGGCTTCTATTCCTAGTGTCAATCACTCCAATACCATCGCTAATTTTATCAAGGGTTACTACGTCAAGCAAAACTATGAAAATCAGCAGGTTCACATTGTGACTAGGCTCGATAGGGACACTTCTGGCTTGATGCTCTTTGCCAAGCACGGCTATGCCCATGCACGACTAGACAAGCAGTTGCAGAAGAAGTCCATTGAAAAACGCTACTTTGCTTTGGTTAAAGGTGATGGATACTTGGAGTCAGAGGGGGAAATTATTGCCCCGATTGCGCGTGATGAAGACTCCATTATTACCAGACGCGTAGCTAAAGGTGGAAAGTATGCTCATACTTCTTACAAGATTGTAGCATCTTATGGGAATATTCACTTGGTTGATATTCGCCTGCATACTGGACGAACCCACCAAATCAGAGTCCATTTTTCTCATATTGGTTTTCCTTTATTGGGAGATGACTTGTACGGTGGTAGTTTGGACGACGGCATCCAACGTCAGGCCCTGCATTGCCATTACCTATCCTTTTATCATCCATTTTTAGAGCAAGACTTGCAGTTAGAAAGTCCCTTGCCGGATGATTTTAGCAACCTTATTACCCAGTTATCAACTAATACTCTATAAAAACTAATTCAGAGTATAATTATTATCTTAAAGGAGAAAACTCATGGAAGTTTTTGAAAGTCTCAAAGCCAACTTGGTTGGTAAAAATGCTCGTATCGTTCTCCCTGAAGGGGAAGAACCTCGTATTCTTCAAGCGACTAAACGCCTGGTAAAAGAAACAGAAGTGATTCCTGTTTTGCTTGGAAATCCTGAAAAAATTAAAATTTATCTTGAAATCGAAGGTATCGAAGATGGTTATGAAGTCATCGATCCTCAACATTATCCTCAATTTGAAGAAATGGTTGCTGCCTTGGTAGAACGTCGCAAGGGCAAAATGTCTGAAGAAGATGCACGCAAGGTTTTGGTTGAAGATGTCAACTACTTTGGTGTCATGCTGGTTTACTTGGGCTTGGTTGATGGAATGGTATCAGGAGCGATTCACTCAACAGCTTCAACAGTTCGTCCAGCTCTTCAAATCATCAAAACTCGTCCAAATGTTACTCGTACTTCAGGTGCCTTCCTCATGGTTCGTGGTACGGAACGTTACCTATTTGGAGACTGTGCCATCAATATCAATCCTGATGCAGAAGCCTTGGCTGAAATTGCGATCAACTCAGCAATCACAGCTAAGATGTTTGGCATCGAGCCTAAAATTGCTATGCTAAGCTATTCTACTAAAGGTTCAGGATTTGGAGAAAGCGTTGATAAGGTTGTTGAAGCAACTAAAATTGCTCACGACTTGCGTCCTGACCTTGAAATCGATGGTGAGTTGCAATTTGATGCAGCCTTTGTTCCTGAAACTGCAGCTCTGAAAGCTCCTGGAAGTACGGTAGCTGGTCAAGCAAATGTCTTCATCTTCCCAGGTATCGAGGCAGGAAATATCGGTTACAAGATGGCTGAACGTCTTGGTGGTTTTGCAGCTGTAGGACCTGTTTTGCAAGGTTTGAACAAACCAGTTAACGACCTTTCTCGTGGATGTAATGCAGATGATGTTTACAAGTTAACCCTTATCACAGCAGCTCAAGCAGTTCATCAATAAGATTTAGTCCTCTTTCCCTTGGGAAGAGGCTTTTTATACTCAATGAAAATCAAAGAGCAAACTAGGAAACTAGCCGCAGGCTGTACTTGAGTACGGCAAGGCGACGTTGACGTGGTTTGAATTTGATTTTCGAAGAGTATTAATACTAGGAAAAGGACAGTTAGAATCTTCTGTGTTATACTAGAGATATGTTAGATTTGAAAGAATACGGTATCGTCATGTGGCCGGATGAGAAGATTGTTTCTTTCCGTGAGAAACTTCTTGCCTGGTATGATGAAAACAAAAGAGATTTACCCTGGCGTAGAAGTAAAAATCCTTATCATATCTGGGTTTCTGAAATTATGCTCCAGCAGACTAGGGTGGATACGGTTATTCCCTATTACGAACGATTCTTGGACTGGTTTCCAACAGTGGAAAATTTGGCGAATGCGCCTGAAGAATGTTTGTTGAAGGCTTGGGAAGGTTTGGGTTACTATTCTCGAGTTCGTAATATGCAGGCTGCGGCCCAGCAGATTATGGCTGACTTTGGTGGTCAATTTCCAAACACCTATGAAGGAATTTCCAGCTTGAAAGGTATTGGTCCTTACACTGCAGGAGCGATTTCCAGTATTGCTTTTAACTTGCCTGAGCCAGCTGTAGATGGTAATGTCATGCGAGTTTTGGCCCGTCTATTTGAAGTCAACCACGATATTGGGATTCCAAGTAACCGTAAAATTTTTCAGGCAATGATGGAAATCTTGATTGACCCAGAACGTCCGGGTGACTTTAATCAAGCCTTGATGGACCTAGGCTCAGATATTGAGGCGCCTGTAAATCCCAGACCAGAAGAAAGCCCAGTTAAGGACTTTAGTGCGGCATATCAGAATGGCACAATGGACCGTTATCCAATCAAGGCTCCCAAGAAAAAGCCAGTTCCCATTTATCTCAAAGCCTTGGTGGTCAAAAATACTCAAGGACAATTTTTACTTGAAAAAAATGAAAGCGAAAAGCTATTGGCAGGTTTTTGGCATTTCCCACTGGTAGAAGTAGATAACTTTTCGCAAGAGGAGCAGTTTGACCTCTTTCATCAGGTTGCGGAAGAAAGTGTGAACTTTGGTCCCAGTCCAGAGGAGAGTTTTCAGCAGGACTATGACTTAGATGTTGATTGGCTTGATGTTTATTTTGAGACTGTCAAGCATATCTTTAGCCATCGCAAGTGGCATGTTCAAATTGTAGCAGGTCAGGTGACTGACTTCCATGATTTTTCAGATAGAGAAGTTCGCTGGCTTTCACCAGAAGAATTCAAGAATGTTCCACTTGCCAAACCCCAACAAAAAATCTGGCAGGCTTATGCAAAAGCCAACTTAGACAGTAGCAAAGATTAGCTATTGTGTCTTCTTGTTATTTTTTTGGTATAATAGTAGAGAAAAAGGTGAACAAATGAAAAAAATATTAATTGTAGATGATGAGAAACCAATCTCGGATATTATCAAGTTTAATATGACCAAGGAAGGTTACGAGGTTGTAACTGCTTTTAACGGTCGTGAAGCGCTAGAACAATTTGAATCAGAACAACCAGATATTATTATTCTGGATTTGATGCTTCCAGAAATTGATGGTTTAGAAGTTGCGAAGACTATTCGAAAGACAAGTAGTGTGCCTATTATCATGCTTTCAGCTAAGGATAGCGAATTTGATAAGGTTATCGGATTAGAGCTTGGGGCGGATGACTATGTGACAAAACCCTTCTCAAATCGTGAATTGCAGGCGCGTGTCAAAGCTCTTCTCCGTCGCACGGACTTGGTTTCTGTAGATAACCAAGAATCTGATGATAAGAAAACTCAGCCTTTGCAAATTGGTGACTTGGAGATTGTGCCAGATGCTTATGTAGCTAAGAAATACGGTGAAGAACTAGACTTAACCCACCGCGAATTTGAACTCTTGTACCACTTGGCATCTCATATTGGTCAAGTGATTACCCGTGAACACTTGCTTGAAACGGTCTGGGGTTATGATTATTTCGGAGATGTTCGAACAGTTGACGTAACTATCAGACGTTTGCGTGAGAAGATTGAAGACACACCAAGTCGTCCAGAGTATATTCTAACACGTCGCGGTGTTGGTTATTATATGAGAAATAATGATTAAACTAATAAAAGACACAGTTTTAACCAGTGATTTTATCTTTATCCTCATTCTACTTGGTTTTATTTTAGTGGTGACCTTGCTTTTACTAGAAAATCGTAGAGATAACATTCGGTTGAAGCAAATCAATCAAAAGGTAAAGGACTTGATTGCAGGAGATTATTCTCAGGTATTGGATATGCAGGGAAGTTCTGAAATCACTAATATTACCAATAATCTCAATGATTTATCAGAAGTAATCCGTTTGACCCAAGAAAATCTAGAACAAGAGAGTAAACGATTGCACAGTATCCTCTCTTACATGACAGATGGTGTCCTCGCGACCAATCGCCGTGGTAAGATTACTATGATTAATGACATGGCTAAGAAACAGCTAGGTGTTCAGAAAGAAGAGGTTCTCAATAAAAGTATTCTAGAATTGCTTAAGATTGAAGATGAGTATGACCTTCGTGATTTGATTACCCAAATTCCTGAGCTTATGATTGATTCTCAGGATGCCAATGGTGAATATCTGAGCCTTCGTGTACGCTTTGCCTTGGTGCGTCGAGAGTCTGGCTTTATCTCAGGTTTGGTTGCAGTTTTGCATGATACGACTGAGCAGGAGAAGGAAGAACGGGAACGGAGACTCTTTGTTTCCAATGTTAGTCATGAGTTACGAACTCCTTTGACTAGTGTAAAATCCTATCTTGAAGCTTTGGATGAGGGAGCCTTGTCAGAACCTGTTGCACCAGACTTTATCAAGGTGTCTCTAGACGAAACCAACCGTATGATGCGCATGGTAACTGACCTCCTTCATCTTTCTCGAATTGACAATGCCACCAGTCATCTGGATGTGGAATTGATTAACTTCACTGCCTTTATTACTTTTATCCTCAACCGTTTTGATCAGATCAGAGGGCAGGATGAAGAGAAGAAATATGAATTAGTAAGAGATTACCCTATCAATTCTATCTGGATCGAGATAGATACAGATAAGATGACACAGGTGATTGATAATATTCTTAACAATGCCATCAAGTATTCGCCAGATGGTGGGAAAATCACAGTGACCATGAAAACAACTGATGATCAGATGATTTTATCCATCTCAGACCAAGGTTTGGGTATTCCTAAGCAAGATTTACCACGCATCTTTGACCGTTTTTATCGTGTGGATCGTGCTAGAAGTCGTGCCCAAGGTGGAACAGGTCTGGGACTGTCTATTGCTAAAGAAATTATCAAACAACATAATGGCTTTATTTGGGCTAAGAGTGAATATGGTAAGGGATCAACTTTCACAATTGTGCTCCCGTATGATAAGGATGCAGTGAAAGAAGAAGTATGGGAGGATGAAGTAGAAGACTAGAATGAGTGAAACAGGCTTTAAATACAGTATTTTAGCGTCGGGTTCCAGTGGAAATTCCTTTTATCTGGAAACACCAAAAAAGAAGCTTTTAGTGGATGCAGGCTTGTCTGGTAAAAAGATTACTAGCCTGCTTGCTGAAATTAATCGCAAACCAGAAGACTTGGACGCCATCTTGATTACCCATGAGCATTCAGACCATATCCATGGAGTGGGTGTTTTGGCTCGCAAATATGGTATGGATCTTTATGCCAATGAAAAGACCTGGCAAGCTATGGAAAATAGCAAGTATCTTGGCAAGGTGGATTCTTCGCAGAAGCACATCTTTGAAATGGGCAAAACTAAAACCTTTGGAGATATTGATATCGAGAGTTTTGGTGTGAGTCATGATGCGGTTGCACCGCAGTTCTATCGCTTTATGAAGGATGATAAGAGTTTTGTCATTTTGACAGATACAGGTTATGTCAGTGACCGTATGGCAGGAATTGTTGAAAATGCGGATGGCTATCTCATTGAGTCAAATCATGATGTAGAGATTTTGCGAGCAGGATCCTACGCTTGGTGTCTCAAACAACGAATCCTATCGGATTTAGGTCACCTTTCTAACGAGGACGGTGCTGAAGCAATGATTCGGACGCTAGGAAACCGCACTAAGAAGATCTACCTTGGGCATCTATCTAAGGAGAACAATATCAAGGAGCTGGCTCACATGACCATGGTCAATCAGCTAGCGCAAGCTGATCTGGGTGTCGGAGTAGACTTTAAGGTTTATGATACCTCACCAGATACCGCAACACCATTGACAGACATATAAAAAAGAAGGCGAGTGCCTTCTTTTTATAAATTAGTAGATATTTGTTGTGGTATAATGTTTAAAAATGACATAGGAGAAGTATTGTGAAAAGAAAATGGTTATTTAAGGATTACTATGATACAACGATTATCATACTTGCGTTGATATCTGTTGTTCTAGTCTTGCTTGGATTTGCTGAGATGGTCGATTTGGACAATCCTCCGTACAATATTATTGATTTACTACTTTGGAGTGTTTTCGTGGTGGATTATGGCTGGCGGTTCTTTTTAAGTAAAGGGAAATGGCAATTCATAATTGAAAATATCTTTGATCTGCTAGCTATCCTTCCTTTAAATGCTATTTTTACAGTGTTTCGATTAGGACGCATCTTTCGCCTAGCAAGGCTGACAAAATTACTGAAACTGACTCGTCTTTTAAGAATCGTTGGATTGACTGGTAAGCTGGAAAAGAAGATTGGAAAACTCTTACGAACAAATGGCTTACTTTATATTCTTTATCTCAATTCCTTTATTGTCTTGCTGGGGAGTTCGATTTTATCCGTTGTTGAAGAAAAATCTTTCTCAGATAGTCTTTGGTGGTCTCTTGTAACTGTAACGACAGTGGGTTATGGGGATATTATTCCTACTTCAATTTTTGGTAAATGGTTAGCTGTTTTATTAATGCTTGTCGGTATTGGAACAATAGGAATGCTAACGAGTGCCTTGACGAACTTTTTTGTAAAAGATAATCCAGATGAACAGATAAAACTTGATAAACTTCAAGATGAATTGTCTAGTCAGAGAATATTACTAGAGAAACAATCCGAGAAGATAGAAGAACTACATAGAATGATACAAGACTTAGTTGAAAAAATATAATAAAGGTGAGACAAAATAAAACTTGATTCGAGGAGGAATCAAGTAAGTCTTGATACAATAAAACGCATAATATCAAGGTTTTCTGGCACCTTACATTATGCGTTTTTGTGATTTTAAGACTTGTTAGCTGATTTTTTACAATCCTGCAAATTCTTTGATTTCTTGTGCTGACATTGAAGAGTCACAGCGGACGTTGATTTGGCCATCAACAACATGAACGAAGCCTGGTACAGTTGGAATTCCATATCGTGAGCGGAATTCTTGCAGCTCATTGAGTTGGCTTGGTTCTTCACTGTTGATGAAGTAGATGTGGGCTTTAGTTTCAGCTACGACACCTGCCAAGGTACCAGCAAATTTACGGCAGTAAGGGCAAGTTTTGCGACCGATAAAGAAGGTTGCAGTTTCTTTTTTATCAAGAGCTTCTTGCGCACGCGCAACTGTAGTGACTTCAAGGTCTTTGATATTATCTAAAAATTGTTCCATGAGATTACCTCGCTTTCATTGATAAGTCTAGTATGCCATAAAGTTTCTAAAATTGCTTAGATTTGATACGAAAAAAAGATGAGATTGGTTGGTCTCATCTTTTTAGGTCTTTATTTTACAAAAGCATTGATTTCCGCTTCGATGTTAGCAATTTTAGCTTGTGATTCTTCGTTGGTTTCACCTACAACTGCAATGTAGAACTTGATTTTTGGTTCTGTCCCTGAAGGGCGAACGGCAATCCATGAACCGTCAGCAAGTGTGTATTTCAACACATCACTTGGAGGAGTTGTTAAGTTTGTAACAGTACCGTCAGCAGCAGTAGCAGTTTGTGCCTTGAAGTCTTCTACGACAGTGATAGCTGTTGCGTTCCATTCTTTTGGAGCATTGTTACGGAATTTAGCCATAATCGCTTTGATTTGTTCTGCACCATCGACACCTGAAAGGGTAACAGAGATAGTCTTTTCAGCGTAGTAGCCGTATTCTTTGTAGATTTCTTCGATACCGTCAGCAAGTGTCAAACCACGTGAACGGTAGTAGGCAGCAAGTTCAGCAACGACTAGAACGGCTTGGATAGCGTCTTTATCACGTACGAATGGTTTGATCAAGTAACCGAAGCTTTCTTCAAATCCCATCATGTAAGTGTGATTGTGTTTTTCTTCGAATTCTTGGATTTTTTCAGCGATAAATTTGAAACCAGTCAAAACGTTGAACATGGTTGCGCCGTAGCTTTCAGCAATCTTCGTTACCAAGTCAGTTGATACGATAGATTTACATAGGGCTGCGTTTTCTGGAAGAGTTCCAGCGTTTTTGTGGGCTTCCAAGATGTATTTAGCCATGATAGCACCGATTTGGTTACCTGAAAGGTTGAGGTAGCTACCATCTTTTTGAAGAACTTCAACACCAACACGGTCAGCATCAGGGTCAGTTGCCACAAGAACATCTGCACCAACTTGACGACCAAGTTCTTCAGCAAGGGCAAAGGCTGCTTGGCTTTCTGGGTTTGGAGATTTTACAGTTGAGAAGTCAGGATCGGCAGTTGCTTGCGCTTCAACGACTTGAACAGAGTCAAATCCTGCTTGGGCAAGAGCGCGACGAGCCAACATTTCACCAGTACCATGAAGTGGTGTGTAGACAATTTTCATGTCTTTACCAAATTCTTCAATCAAGGCTGGGTTGATGTTTACGTCCTTAACTTCTTTAAGGTATTCTACGTCAACAGCTTCGCCGATAACTTCAATCAAACCAGAAGCTTTTTCAGCTTCCACATCAGCAACTTCAACTGCAAATGGGTTTTCGATAGCACGGATATAAGTAGTCAAAGCGTCCGCATCGTGTGGAGGCATTTGTCCACCGTCTTCACCATAAACCTTGTAACCGTTAAATGGAGCAGGGTTGTGGCTGGCTGTGACCATGATACCAGCGAAACAGTTGAGGTGACGAACTGCAAATGAGAGTTCTGGAGTTGGACGGAGGCTTTCAAATACGTAAGATTTGATGCCGTGTTTAGCAAGAACTGCCGCAGATTCAAAGGCAAACTCAGGTGAGAAGTGACGGCTATCGTAGGCGATTGCGACACCACGTTCTTTTTCATTTCCACCTTTAGACTCAATCAAACGAGCCAATCCTTCAGTAGCTTGACGAACAACGTAGATGTTGATGCGGTTGGTACCAGCACCAATCAAGCCACGCATCCCTGCAGTACCAAATTCAAGATTTGTATAGAAGGCATCTTCCTTTGTTTTTTCGTCCATATTTTCCAAATCTTGACGAAGGTAATCAGGAAGCTCCGCAAAATCAACCCATTTCTGGTAATTTTCTTGGTAAGACATTGAAATTCTCCTTTTTGTAAATTGTTTTAACCGTTCACATTATAGCACTTTTTAGCGTTTTAGTAAAACGGTAGCATAATTTTCAGAAAAGTAGTGACTTATGCCTGTTTATCAAGTCTTGAATGCCTTAGGGAAACGTGCTATACTGTTTGTATGATTATTTTACAAGCTAATAAAATTGAACGTTCTTTTGCAGGAGAGGTTCTTTTTGATAATATCACCCTGCAAGTTGATGAACGAGATCGAATTGCTCTTGTTGGGAAAAATGGTGCAGGTAAGTCTACTCTTTTGAAGATTTTGGTTGGAGAAGAGGAGCCAACTAGCGGAGAAATCAATAAGAAAAAAGATATTTCTCTGTCTTACCTAGCCCAAGATAGCCGTTTTGAGTCTGAAAATACCATCTACGATGAAATGCTTCATGTCTTTGATGACTTACGTCGAACTGAGAAACAACTTCGTCAGATGGAGCTAGAGATGGGAGAAAAGTCTGGTGAGGACTTGAATAAGCTGATGTCAGATTACGATCGCTTATCTGAAAATTTTCGCCAAGCAGGAGGCTTTACCTACGAAGCTGATATTCGAGCGATTTTGAATGGATTCAAGTTTGACGAGTCTATGTGGCAGATGAAAATTGCTGAGCTTTCTGGTGGTCAAAATACTCGTTTGGCGCTGGCCAAAATGCTTCTTGAAAAGCCAAATCTCTTGGTCTTGGACGAGCCAACCAATCACTTGGATATTGAAACCATTGCCTGGCTAGAGAATTACTTGGTAAACTATAGTGGTGCCCTCATTATTGTTAGTCACGACCGTTATTTCTTGGACAAGGTTGCGACAATTACGCTAGATTTGACCAAGCATTCTTTGGATCGCTATGTGGGCAATTACACTCGTTTTGTCGAGTTGAAGGAGCAAAAGCTAGCTACTGAGGCAAAAAACTATGAAAAGCAACAGAAGGAAATCGCAGCTCTTGAAGACTTTGTCAATCGTAATCTAGTCCGAGCTTCAACGACCAAACGTGCCCAATCTCGACGCAAACAACTGGAAAAAATGGAGCGTTTGGACAAGCCTGAAGCTGGTAAGAAATCTGCCAACATGACCTTCCAGTCTGAGAAAACGTCTGGTAATATTGTATTGACTGTTGAAAATGCGGCTGTTGGCTATGATGGGGAAGTCCTGTCACAACCAATTAACCTAGACCTTCGTAAGATGAATGCTGTTGCTATTGTTGGACCAAACGGTATTGGAAAGTCAACTTTTATTAAATCAATCGTGGACCAGATTCCTTTTATCAAGGGGGAAAAGCGCTTTGGGGCTAATGTTGAGGTTGGTTACTATGACCAAACCCAAAGCAAGCTGACACCAAGTAATACTGTACTGGATGAACTCTGGAATGATTTTAAACTGACACCAGAAGTTGAAATTCGTAACCGTCTAGGTGCCTTCCTTTTCTCAGGAGATGATGTTAAAAAATCAGTCGGCATGCTGTCTGGTGGCGAAAAAGCTCGTTTGCTTTTGGCTAAATTGTCTATGGAAAACAACAACTTCCTGATTCTGGACGAGCCAACCAACCACTTGGATATTGATAGCAAGGAAGTGCTAGAAAATGCCTTGATTGACTTTGATGGAACTCTTCTATTTGTCAGCCATGACCGTTACTTTATCAATCGTGTGGCAACTCATGTACTGGAATTGTCTGAGAATGGCTCGACTCTTTACTTGGGTGATTACGACTACTATGTTGAGAAGAAAGCAGAAATAGAAATGATTCAAACTGAGGAAGCTTCAACTAACAATCAAGTAAAAGAATCAAGTCCAGTCAATGATTATCAGGCTCAGAAAGAAAGTCAAAAAGAAGTTCGCAAACTCATGCGACAAATCGAAAGTCTAGAAGCTGAAATTGAAGAGCTAGAAAGTCAAAGTCAAGCCATTTCTGAACAAATGTTGGAAACAAACGATGCTGGTAAACTCATGGAATTGCAGGCTGAGCTGGACAAAATCAGCCATCGTCAGGAAGAAGCTATGCTTGAGTGGGAAGAATTATCAGAGCAGGTGTAAAGATGGAACATCTTGGGAAAGTATTTCGTGAATTTCGGACAAGTGGAAATTATTCTTTAAAGGAGGCGGCAGGGGAGTCCTGTTCAACTTCTCAGTTATCTCGCTTTGAGCTTGGGGAGTCTGACCTAGCAGTCTCACGTTTCTTTGAGATTTTGGATAACATTCATGTAACAATCGAAAATTTCATGGATAAGGCTAGGGATTTCCATAATCATGAACATGTTGCCATGATGGGACAAATTGTACCCCTTTACTACTCAAATGATATTGCAGGTTTTCAAAAGTTTCAAAGTGAACAACTTGAAAAGGCTAAGAGTTCGACAAATCCACTCTATTTTGAGCTGAACTGGATTTTGCTACAAGGTCTTATTTGTCAAAGAGATTCGAGTTATGATATGAATCAGGATGATTTGGATAAGGTAGCAGATTATCTCTTCAAAACAGAAGAATGGACCATGTATGAGTTGATTCTTTTCGGGAACCTCTATAGTTTCTACGATGTGGACTATGTCACTCGAATTGGAAGAGAAGTTATGGAGAGGGAGGAATTTTACCAAGAGATTGGTCGCCATAAGAGATTGGTTTTGATTTTGGCCCTTAATTGTTACCAGCATTGTTTAGAGCATCTTTCTTTTGACAATGCAAGCTATTTTGAGGCTTATACAGAGAAGATTATTAGTAAAGGTATCAAACTGTATGAGCGTAATATTTTCCATTATTTAAAAGGCTTTTCCTTGTACCAAAAAGGACAGTGTAAAGAAGGCTGTAAGCAGATGAAAGAGGCCATGCATATTTTTGACGTGCTAGCTCTTCCAGAACAAGTAGACTATTATCAGGAACACTACGAGAAATTTGTCAAAGATTAATTTTCCCAAATAAGGGAAAAAATAAAAAGCTCCTTTCGGTTTTGATACAATAGTTTCAAAATTTGAGAGGAGTTTTTATATGAATCACTATGCAGTACAGTTGATTAGTCGTGGAGCTGTTAACAAGATAGGAAATATGCTCTATGATTATGGAAATAGTGTCTGGTTGGCTTCCATGGGGACTATCGGACAGACAGTTTTAGGAATGTATCAGATTTCTGAGCTCGTCACATCCATTCTCGTCAATCCCTTTGGTGGAGTTATTTCAGACCGATTTTCTCGTCGTAAGATTTTAATGGCGGCAGACCTTGTTTGTGGGATTCTTTGTCTGGTCATTTCTTTTATCAGAAATGAT
Organism: bacterium; assembly: GCA_905221245.1. Lineage (GTDB taxonomy): Bacteria > Bacillota > Bacilli > Lactobacillales > Streptococcaceae > Streptococcus. Next base: position 280,107 of record CAJNCK010000002.1, on the reverse strand, counting down.
AACTGGATGATTGGAGCTTTGATTGTTGCTAATATTGTGCAGGCGATTGCCTTTGCCTTTTCTAGACCTGCAAATAAGGCCATTATCACAGAATTGGTAGAGAAGGATGAACTGGTCCTCTATAATTCTCGTTTGGAGTTGGTCTTACAGGTTGTCAGTGTGAGTTCCCCTGTGCTTTCTTTTCTGGTCTTACAATTCGCAAGTCTCCATCTGACGCTCTTACTAGATGCTTTGACTTTTTTCATAGCATTTGTTCTAGTGGCCTTACTTCCAAAAGAAGAACCAATGGTTCAAGATAAGAAATCTTTTACTGGGAAAGATATTTTTGCGGATATTAAAGATGGCTTGCACTATATCTGGCATCAAAAAGAGATTTTCTTTCTCCTGTTAGTGGCTTCCAGCGTTAATTTCTTTTTTGCGGCTTTTGAGTTTTTGCTTCCTTTTTCAAATAAACTATATGGAGTAGAAGGAGCTTATGCGACTATCTTAACCATGGGTGCGATTGGCTCAATTATAGGAGCACTGATAGCAAATAAATTTAAATCAAGTATGAATACACTTTTGTTCTTATTGATTTTAACAGGAGTAGGAGTTTTCATGATGGGTTTGCCACTGCCCAATATTTTAACCTTTTCTGGAAACCTGATTTGTGAACTCTTTATGACGATTTTTAATATTCACTTCTTTACACAGGTACAGACCAAGATTGATGGAGAATATTTGGGTAGGGTATTGAGTACCATTTTTACACTGGCAATTCTCTTTATGCCGATTGCGAAAGGTTTGATGACCTTTCTTCCAAGTGTCCATCTTTATTCTTTCTTGATTATTGGACTTGGAGTTGTAGTCTTATCTTTCTTAGCTCTCGGATATGTTCGAACTCATTTTGAAAAAGAGACATAAGTTTGCTTGGACTTCAAAAATAATTCCAATCTGAGTGTTTTTTCAGCCCTTCTCGTTTGTGAGGAGGGCTTAGTTTATGGTAAAATAGTTTTATGAATAAAAGAATGAATGAGTTGGTCGCCTTGCTCAATCGCTATGCGACTGAGTACTATACCAGCGATAATCCCTCGGTTTCAGACAGTGAGTATGATCGCCTTTACCGAGAGTTGGTTGAGTTAGAAACTGCCTATCCAGATCAAGTGCTAGCAGACAGTCCTACCCATCGTGTTGGTGGCAAGGTTTTAGATGGTTTTGAAAAATACAGTCATCAGTATCCTCTTTATAGTTTGCAGGATGCTTTTTCACGTGAGGAGCTTGAAGCTTTTGACGCGCGTGTTCGTAAGGAAGTGGCTCATCCGACCTATATTTGTGAGCTGAAAATCGACGGCTTATCTATCTCGCTGACTTATGAAAAGGGGATTTTAGTTGCCGGTGCAACGCGTGGAGATGGTTCTATTGGTGAAAATATCACAGAAAATCTCAAGCGTGTTAAGGACATTCCTTTGACATTACCAGAAGAACTAGATATCACAGTTCGTGGGGAATGTTATATGCCACGCGCTTCTTTTGATCAGGTTAATCAAACTCGCCAAGAAAATGGAGAGCCTGAATTTGCCAATCCTCGTAATGCAGCAGCAGGAACGCTGCGTCAGTTGGATACAGCAGTAGTTGCCAAGCGTAATCTTGCTACTTTCCTCTATCAAGAAGCCAGCCCTTCAACTCGTGACAGCCAAGAAAAGGTTTTGAAGCACCTTGAACAACTTGGTTTTGTAGTCAATCCTAAGCGAGTTCTGGCTGAAAGCATGGATGAGATTTGGAATTTTATCCAAGAAGTAGGACAAGAACGGGATAAGCTGCCTTATGATATCGATGGGGTGGTGATTAAGGTCAATGACCTAGCAGGCCAAGAAGAACTCGGGTTTACCGTTAAAGCACCTAAGTGGGCCGTAGCCTATAAGTTTCCTGCTGAAGAAAAAGAAGCTCAACTATTATCAGTTGATTGGACAGTTGGTCGTACGGGTGTTGTGACCCCAACTGCCAATCTGACTCCCGTTCAGCTTGCTGGCACAACTGTTAGCCGTGCGACCCTGCACAATGTAGATTATATTGCTGAAAAAGATATCCGCAAGGACGATACGGTTATCGTCTATAAGGCTGGAGATATCATCCCTGCCGTTTTGCGTGTCGTAGAGTCCAAACGGGTTTCTGAAGAGAAACTAGATATCCCTACAAACTGCCCAAGTTGTGACTCTGATTTGTTGCACTTTGAAGATGAAGTGGCTCTCCGTTGTATCAATCCGCGTTGCCCTGCTCAAATCATGGAAGGTTTGATTCACTTTGCCTCTCGAGATGCCATGAATATTACAGGCCTTGGTCCATCTATTGTTGAGAAGCTTTTCGCTGCCAATTTAGTCAAGGATGTGGCGGATATTTATCGTTTGAAAGAAGAAGATTTCCTCCTTTTAGAGGGGATTAAGGAAAAGTCCGCTGCTAAACTGTATCAGGCCATTCAAGCATCAAAGGAAAACTCAGCTGAGAAACTCTTGTTTGGTTTGGGAATTCGTCATGTCGGAAGCAAGGCCAGTCAGTTGTTACTTCAACATTTTCATTCAATCGAAAATCTGGCTCAGGCAGATCCAGAGGAAGTGGCTAGTATTGAGAGTCTGGGTGGTGTGATTGCCAAGAGTCTTCAGACTTACTTTGCTACAGAAGGCTCTGAAATTCTCCTCAGAGAATTGAGAGAAGCTGGGGTCAATTTGAACTATAAAGGTCAGACTGTAGTGGTAGATGCAGCCTTGTCAGGCTTGACCGTTGTATTGACTGGAAAATTGGAGCGACTCAAGCGCTCAGAAGCTAAAAGTAAACTCGAAAGTCTGGGTGCCAAAGTGACAGGCAGTGTTTCTAAAAAGACAGACCTCGTTGTTGCAGGAGCAGATGCTGGAAGTAAACTTCAAAAAGCACAAGAACTTGGTATTGAGGTTCGAGATGAAGCTTGGCTAGAAAGTTTATAAAGAATAGTAGAAGGCTAGGTGTTAGATAGTCTGAAACTGTCTTTCCTAAAGTGTTTTGACATGGATTGAGTCTATCTTGAGTAAGAAATTAAATCGCTGAATCTATCAGCACCACATAAAAAATTAAATTAAAATTAGAAATTAGGAAAAGAAATGTTTAATTACCCTGTAGTCATCCATTTTCATCGAAAAAACGGGGATTATGCAGCCTGTTCATTTAGTAGAAAACAGGCGGACAATGTTGAAAAATTGTATTATGAAAATAACTTTTTTGGAGCAAAGTTCTCCTTCACAGTTACAAGTCAAGAAAAGTTAGAAAACCTGAAGTTTTCTGTCGAGATTGATGGGACAGTTAAGGAATATTCCGTGCGTTATAACTACTATCCGCTTCTGACAGAAGTTTGGATTTTAGAGGGCGACGAGACTGTTTATTATTCTGAAAACCCAGCCATTGCTAGTCCTTACTACAAAGATCAAAATCCATTTGCTTTTGATAGAGCAATACATAGCGCTAGTTTTGATCACCACTGGGGCTACCAAGGAGAACTAGGTTACAGTCTTTCAGATTATCAGACTAGCTTTAAACTTTGGGCTCCTACGGCTACTGCTGTACAGGTGGTTGTCTACGAAAATACCAGCAACGACGCTCCGATTTGGAAAACCTTTAATCTAGAGCGTGGTAATAGCTATTCATACAGTCATAAGTACAATACCATTGGTGTTTGGAGTCTAGACTTAGATGAAAATCTTGCTGGCAAGGCTTATCAGTATCAGATTGACTTTCCTCACCACCAGACTGTGACGAGAGATCCTTACACGATTGCCACAAGTCCTGACGGCAAACGTTCCGTAATTCTTTCTCATCAAGACAGACAAGTAGAAGGATTTGTGGTCAAACATGGAACAGAAGCGCCTTGGCGTTTGGAAAATCCATGTAAAGCAGTTATCTGTGAAATGCATATCCGAGATTTAACCAAATCTCCGACCTCTGGAGTTGCAGAGCATCTCCGTGGAACCTTCCTTGGTGCTGCCCAGACTGGAACTGTAAACCAATTCGGACAAGCAACCGCCTTTGACTATATCAAAGAACTTGGCTGCAACTATGTTCAACTCCAGCCTATCTTTGATCGCCATAAGGAATACGATGAGGATGGAAATGTAACCTATAACTGGGGTTATGACCCTCAAAACTACAATGCACCAGAACCAAGTTTTTCTAGTAATCCAGATGATCCAGGGCAGGTCATTCGTGATTTGAAGACCATGGTTCAAGCCTATCACGATGCGGGGATTGGTGTCATTATGGACGTGGTTTATAATCACACCTTTTCAACGGTTGATGCACCTTTCCAAACAACTGTCCCTGATTACTACTATCGTATGAATCCAGACGGTACCTTCCAGAATGGAACAGGTGTTGGAAATGAAACAGCCAGTGAACACGAAATGTTCCGCAAGTACATGATTGATTCTCTTCTATACTGGGTACAGGAATACAATATTGACGGCTTCCGTTTTGACTTGATGGGTATTCATGATGTCAAAACCATGCAAGCGATTCGTTGGGCGCTAGATGAGGTTGATCCCCGTATTATCACTTATGGAGAAGGCTGGGATATGGGAACAGGTCTTGCAACTTATGATAAGGCCAAGAAGGATAATGCCTACCAAATGCCAAATATCGGATTCTTCAATGATAATCAGCGTGATGCGGTCAAAGGAGGAGAAGTTTATGGTGCAATCAAGTCAGGATTTGTAAGTGGTGCAGCCACTGAACCAATCATTGCCAAGGCCATTCTTGGTAGCCGAGAATTGGGTTCTTATCTCAGTCCAAACCAGGTTCTCAACTATGTTGAAGCCCATGACAATTACAATCTTCATGATTTGTTGGCGACTCTTCATCCTGATCAAAGTTCAGACCAGATTATGCGCAAGGTTGAGACAGCGACAGCAATGAACCTTCTCATGCAGGGGATGGCCTTTATGGAAATCGGTCAAGAATTTGGACGAACCAAATTAATTCCGACAGGTGAACATGGACAACTCACTAAAGCAGACCGAGAACGTGCTATGAATAGTTACAACGCTCCTGACAGTGTCAACCAAATAAACTGGGATTTAATCAATGAAAGACAAGAAAGCATTGACTTTATCCGTCAAATTATTCGACTGAAAACACAGACTAGTGCCTTTTCTTACCCTACATACGAAGAAGTTTACCGTCATGTCTTTGTCCACACAGCTACAGAAAATAGCGGATGGATTGTTTACGAGATTCACGGGGGACCAGAACATCTATTGGTAGTATTCAATGCCAAGGGAACTTCCTTCTACTTTGAAAATGCAGGAAATTTAGCCATGTTGGTAACCAACAGTCGCTCAAAAGAAGACAATGTTATAGATGATATTAGTCTAGCTGTCTTGAGTGTTTTATAATACCATCTATCTCGCTATTTTAACACAGCAAAATTCCCAGTTATGAGCATTACTAAAAAATCCATTCATTGAAATTGAATGAATAGAAAGAGCTTAGCTAACAGCTCGCTTGTATAGAAAATTTGATAAATATTTTCACGAAACAACGCATCCCATCAAAGTGTTTGAACACTTGATAGGGTGTCTTTTTATTATAAAGACTTTTACCTAGACTCTGTTTCAGTAATCTATGTTAGTTATAGGTCTAATGAACTGAATTTAGAATAGTACAATATTGCTTCTAAAACCTTGTTATAAATTTATTTTAATTCCAACCCCAAATTGTTCATTTCTTGTTTCATTTTATTATAGTACTAATTTATGCTCTTAGAAAATTTCTTCAAAGTACATCTAAATCAAGAAGAATTAGGGACTGTTCCAGCTATGACTCAGGCAGAAGTAGATGAGGCTATGAAAGCTGCGCGTGCAGCCTTGCCTGCGTGGCGAGCTTTATCAGCAGTTGAACGTGCGGCTTATTTACACAAAACAGCAGCTATTTTAGAACGTGATAAGGAAGAAATTGGTGCTATACTTGCCAAAGAAGTATCAAAAGGGATTAAAGCGGCTATTGGAGAAGTGGTACGTACTGCAGACTTGATTCGCTATGCTGCTGAGGAAGGTCTCCGTATCACCGGACAAGCAATGGAAGGTGGCGGTTTTGAAGCAGCAAGTAAAAACAAATTAGCCGTTGTCCGTCGCGAGCCAGTTGGAATCGTGCTAGCTATTGCTCCCTTTAATTATACAGTTAATTTATCTGCTTCTAAAATTGCACCTGCCTTGATTGCAGGGAATGTAGTCATGTTTAAGCCACCAACACAAGGTTCTATTTCTGGGCTCTTGCTGGCTAAAGCGTTTGAAGAAGCAGGGATTTCGGCAGGTGTTTTCAATACTATTACGGGTCGTGGTTCAGAAATTGGGGATTATATCATTGAGCACAAAGAAGTCAATTTTATCAATTTTACAGGCTCAACTCCTATCGGAGAACGTATTGGTTGTTTAGCTGGTATGCGTCCTATCATGTTGGAGCTTGGTGGGAAAGATGCAGCTCTTGTACTAGAAGATGCAGATTTGGAACACGCTGCCAAGCAAATTGTTGTGGGTGCCTTTAGCTATTCAGGTCAACGTTGCACGGCCATTAAACGTGTTATTGTTCTCGAAAGTGTCGCAGATACATTAGCTACTTTGCTTCAAGCAGAGGTTGCTAAATTAACAGTTGGTGATCCATTCGACAATGCTGATATCACACCAGTTATTGATAATGCTTCAGCGGACTTTGTTTGGGGCTTGATTGAGGATGCACAAGAAAAAGGAGCTCAGGCTCTTACACCAATCAAACGCGAAGGCAATCTTCTATGGCCAGTGCTTTTTGACCAAGTTACAAAAGATATGAAAGTAGCATGGGAAGAGCCATTTGGTCCAGTTTTACCAATTATTCGTGTGGCTAGTGTAGAGAAAGCTATTGCCTTTGCCAATGAATCTGAATTCGGCCTTCAATCATCAGTCTTTACAAATGATTTCAAAAAGGCATTTGAAATCGCTGAAAAACTTGAAGTGGGAACAGTCCATATAAATAATAAAACCCAGCGTGGTCCAGATAATTTCCCATTCCTTGGTGTCAAAGGTTCTGGGGCTGGAGTGCAAGGAATTAAATATAGCATTGAAGCGATGACAAATGTCAAATCCATTGTTTTTGATGTGAAATGAAATTTAAAATCAGGAAATTCGTTTCCTGCTTTATTTTTTTACTTAAAATCATATTTTTGTTAGCAAAATAACGAACTTTATGATAGTATTATTAAAAAACAATCTGTTTTCAAGGTTTTTCTGAAAATTCTTGATTTACAAGTGAACACATCAGTGAATTTGTTGAAGACTTTCAAAAGAATTTTTTGCAAATTCCGTAATTTACTTGAATCTTCCCTAAAAAGGTAGTATAATAAATCTATAGAAAACGCTTACAGAAATAGGAGGGTGTATGGATAATAAAAAAGCTTTAGAAACCTTTATGACAGGTGAAAATTTTCACCTCCAGCACTATCTGGGAGCTCATAGGGAAGAAAAAAATGGAGAATCTGGCTATACTTTTCGTGTGTGGGCACCTAATGCTCAGGCTGTTCATTTGGTAGGGGATTTCACCAATTGGGTTGAAAATCAAATTCCGATGGAACGGAATGAATTTGGAGTTTGGGAACTCTTTACCAGTCTTGCTCAAGAAGGCCAAATTTATAAGTACCATATCACGCGTGCAAATGGTCATCAGCTGATGAAGATTGACCCTTTGGCTATACGGTATGAGGCACGACCTGGTACTGGGGCTATTTTAACAGAGATTCCTGAGAAAAAATGGAAGGATGGTCTCTGGCTAGCTCGTAGGAAACGTTTGAGTTTTGAAGAGCGTCCGGTCAATATTTACGAAGTTCATGCCGGTTCGTGGAAGAGAAATCCAGATGGAAATCCTTATAGTTTTGCTCAATTGAAGGATGAACTCATTCCTTACTTGGTTGAGATGAACTATACTCACATTGAGTTTATGCCCTTGATGTCTCACCCTCTCGGTTTGAGTTGGGGTTACCAGCTTATGGGGTACTTTGCTTTAGAGCATGCCTATGGTCGTCCTGAAGAGTTTCAAGATTTTGTTGAGGAATGTCACTTAAACAATATTGGGGTCATTGTGGACTGGGTACCTGGTCATTTCACCATTAATGATGATGCCTTAGCTTATTATGACGGGACACCGACTTTTGAGTACCAAGACCATAATAAGGCTCATAACTATGGTTGGGGTGCGCTCAATTTTGACCTTGGAAAGAATGAAGTCCAGTCTTTCTTGATTTCTAGCATTAAGTTTTGGATTGACTTTTACCATTTAGATGGTATTCGTGTGGATGCAGTTAGCAACATGCTCTATCTTGATTATGATGATGCACCATGGACTCCTAACAAGGATGGTGGCAATCTAAACTACGAAGGCTATTATTTCTTAAAACGCTTGAATGATGTCATTAAACTAGCGCATCCAGATGTGATGATGATAGCTGAGGAAAGTTCATCAGCGACTCAGATTACTGACACCAAGGATTCAGATGGTCTTGGCTTTGACTACAAATGGAATATGGGCTGGATGAATGATATCCTCCGATTCTACGAAGAAGATCCGATTTATCGTAAATATGACTTTAACCTGGTGACTTTCAGCTTTATGTATGTCTTCAAGGAGAATTATCTCCTACCATTCTCACATGATGAAGTGGTTCATGGTAAGAAGAGTATGATGCATAAGATGTGGGGAGATCGTTACAATCAATTCGCAGGCTTGCGCAATCTCTACACTTACCAAATTTGTCACCCTGGTAAGAAATTGCTCTTCATGGGTAGCGAATACGGTCAATTCTTGGAATGGAAATCTGAAGAACAGTTGGAATGGTCTAACCTAGAAGACCCTATGAATGCTAAGATGAAGTATTTCACTTCTCAGCTAAACCAGTTTTACAAAGACCATCGCTGTCTGTGGGAAATCGATACTAGCTATGATGGTATTGAAATTATCGATGCGGATAATCGAGACCAGAGTGTTCTTTCCTTCATCCGTAAAGGTAAGAAGGACGACATGCTAGTCTGCGTCTTTAATATGGCACCTGTTGAACGAAAAGATTTTACAATCGGCCTACCTGTCGCAGGGATTTATGAAGAAGTCTGGAATACTGAGTTAGAAGAGTGGGGAGGAGTCTGGAAAGAACATAATCAAACTGTTCAAACGCAAGAAGGACTATGGAAAGATTATGAGCAGACCTTGACCTTTACCCTACCGGCTATGGGAGCAAGTGTTTGGAAAATCAAACGTCGCTTGAAATCTGCAAAAACCGTCACAAGTAAAAACCAAAAAGGAGTAGAAAATGAAGAATGAAATGTTAGCTTTGATTCTTGCTGGTGGGCAAGGAACTCGTCTCGGTAAACTCACTCAAAGCATCGCAAAACCAGCTGTGCAATTTGGTGGGCGCTACCGTATCATTGACTTTGCTCTTTCAAACTGTGCCAACTCAGGCATCAACAATGTTGGAGTCATTACACAGTACCAACCACTTGCTCTCAACAACCATATTGGGAATGGTTCAAGCTGGGGACTAGATGGTATCAATTCTGGTGTCTCTATTCTTCAACCTTATTCTGCAAGTGAAGGAAATCGTTGGTTTGAGGGGACTAGCCACGCTATTTACCAAAACATTGATTATATCGACAGTGTCAACCCTGAGTATGTTTTGATTCTGTCTGGGGATCATATTTACAAAATGGACTATGATGATATGCTCCAGTCTCACAAAGATAATAATGCCAGCTTGACAGTAGCGGTTTTAGACGTCCCTCTTAAAGAAGCGAGCCGTTTTGGTATCATGAATACCGATGCCAACAATCGTATTGTTGAATTTGAAGAAAAACCAGCTCAACCTAAATCTACAAAAGCTTCTATGGGAATCTACATTTTTGATTGGCAACGCCTTCGTAATATGTTAGTCGCTGCTGAAAAGAGCAATGTAGATATGTCAGACTTTGGTAAAAATGTCATTCCAAATTACCTTGAGTCAGGTGAAAGTGTTTATGCTTACGAATTTAGTGGTTATTGGAAAGATGTTGGTACTATTGAGTCACTTTGGGAAGCGAACATGGAGTATATTTCTCCAGAAAATGCCTTGGATAGTCGTAATCGTCAATGGAAGATTTACTCAAGAAACTTGATTTCACCACCAAACTTCCTCGGGGCAAATGCTGATGTGGAAGACTCATTAGTTGTAGACGGATGTTTCGTTGATGGAACTGTTAAACATTCTATCCTTTCAACAGGCGCGCAAGTTCGTGAAGGAGCGGAAGTTGTTGATTCAGTTATCATGAGTGGAGCCATTATCGGACACGGAGCTAAAATCAAACGTGCCATTATTGGTGAAGGTGCAGTTATTTCTGACGGTGTTGAAATTGATGGAACAGAAGAAGTACAAGTTGTAGGATATAATGAAGTAGTGGGGGTAGCAACAGATGAAGATTGATAAATATTCTGCCATTTTAGGAAACACAGTTGGTTTTCATGATATGTCAACACTGACAGAACACCGTCCAGTGGCTAGTTTGCCTTTCGGTGGTAAATATCGCTTGATCGACTTCCCGCTTTCAAGTCTTGCTAATGCAGGTGTCCGTAGTATCTTTGGTATTTTCCAACAAGATAATATTAGCTCAGTCTTTGACCATATCCGTTCAGGACGTGAGTGGGGCTTGTCAACCCTTCTTAGCCACTATTATCTGGGTATTTACAATACTCGTGTGGAAAGTAGTACAGTTGGAAAAGAATACTACCAACAGCTTCTTACTTATTTGAAACGTTCTGGCTCAAACCAAACAGTGTCACTTAACTGTGATGTTTTGATTAATATTGATCTGAACCAAGTATTCCACCTACACAGTACAACAAAAGGGCCAATCACTGTAGTTTATAAAAAACTACCTAAAAAAGATATTTCAGAAGTAAACGCAATCTTGGAAGTGGATGAAACAGACCATGTTCGTTCTCATAAACTCTTTGATAACAAGTCAACAGATGAAGTTTACAATATGTCCACAGATATCTTTGTCGTTGATACCCCTTGGTTGATTGAACGCTTAGAAGAAGAAGCTAAGAAAGAACATCCAGAGAAGTTGCGCTATGTTTTACGTGATTTAGCTGCCAAAGAAGGAGCTTTTGCCTACGAGTACACAGGTTATCTGGCAAATATTCATTCTGTAGAGTCTTATTACAAAGCTAACAAAGATATGCTTGAATCACAAAAATTCTACTCTCTCTTCTCACCAAATCAAAAGATTTATACAAAGGTCAAAAACGAAGAGCCAACTTATTATGCTAATACATCTAAGGTAAGTACTTCTCAGTTTGCCTCTGGTAGTATCATTGAAGGGCAAGTGGCTAATTCTGTTCTATCACGTAATATTCATGTCCATAAGGATAGTCTGGTTAAAGATAGCTTACTCTTCCCTCGTGTTGTCATTGGAGAAGGGGCTCAGGTCGAATATGCTATCTTGGACAAGGGTGTTGAAGTTGAGCCTGGTGTTGTGATTCGAGGAACTGCAGAACATCCAGTTGTCGTTAAGAAAGGTAGCAAAGTAACAGAGGATATTCATTCATGAAAATTTTATTTGTAGCAGCAGAGGGTGCACCCTTTTCAAAAACAGGTGGTTTGGGAGACGTTATTGGCGCTCTTCCAAAATCACTGGTAAAAGCTGGGCACGAAGTTGCAGTGATTTTACCCTACTATGACATGGTAGAGGCTAAATTTGGAAATCAGATTGAAGATGTTCTTCATTTTGAGGTGAGCGTCGGTTGGCGCAGACAGTACTGTGGGATTAAGAAAACCGTCTTAAACGGTGTAACCTTCTACTTTATTGACAACCAATATTATTTCTTCCGTGGTCATGTTTACGGTGATTTTGACGATGGGGAACGCTTCGCTTTCTTCCAACTGGCTGCCGTTGAGGCTATGGAAAGGATTGACTTTATTCCTGATCTTCTCCATGTTCATGACTACCATACAGCCATGATACCGTTCTTGTTGAAGGAAAAATACCGTTGGATTCAAGCCTATCAAGGAATTAAAACAGTTTTAACCATTCATAATTTAGAATTCCAAGGACAATTTTCAGAAGGAATGTTATGGGATTTGTTTGGAGTTGGCTTTGAACGGTACGCTGATGGAACCCTTCGCTGGAATAATTGTCTGAACTGGATGAAGGCTGGTATTCTTTATGCGGACCGTGTTTCAACAGTTTCGCCTAGTTATGCTCATGAAATTATGACCAGTCAGTTCGGATGTAACTTGGATCAGATTCTTCGAATGGAATCTGGCAAGGTCTCTGGTATCGTGAATGGGATTGATGCTGACCTGTATAATCCTCAGACGGATGCTCTTTTAGATTATCATTTTAATCAGGAAGATTTGTCTGGGAAGGCCCAAAACAAGGCAAAATTGCAAGAGAGAGTTGGCTTGCCAGTTAGAGCTGATGTTCCACTGGTGGGAATTGTTTCTCGTTTGACACGTCAAAAAGGTTTTGATGTCGTGGTCGAAAGTTTGCATCATATCTTGCAAAATGATGTTCAGATTGTTCTATTGGGAACTGGAGATCCAGCCTTTGAAGGTGCTTTCTCGTGGTTTTCTCAGATTTACCCAGACAAGCTATCAGCAAATATCACTTTTGATGTCAAACTAGCTCAAGAAATCTACGCTGCTTGTGACCTCTTCCTCATGCCGAGTCGTTTTGAACCGTGTGGCTTGTCTCAGATGATGGCGATGCGTTATGGAACCTTGCCATTGGTTCATGAAGTTGGTGGTTTGCGAGATACCGTTCGCGCTTTCAATCCAATAGAAGGAAGCGGTACTGGCTTTAGATTTGACAATCTATCTCCTTATTGGTTAAATTGGACTTTCCAAACAGCATTGGACTTGTATAGGAACCATCCTGACGTTTGGAGAAACTTACAAAAACAAGCTATGGAGTGTGATTTTTCATGGGATACAGCCTGCAAATCATACCTTGACTTGTACCATAGTTTAGTTAACTAATAGATAAAATCGTATGATGACTTCATACGATTTTTGGGCTGTTTAGAGAGGAGAGTTTATGTCTCAAATAAAAGGCTTGTGTGTCATGGATGTTGACGACACCTTAATCCTAGAAGAAGTGATTGACCTTTTGGGAAGAGAGGCAGGTTGTGAGGAGGAAATTGCGCAGCTTACAAGTCAGGCGATGCAAGGGGAGTTGGACTTTGAAAGCAGTTTAAGAAAAAGAGTGTCCTTGTTGGAAGGTCTTCCTATTTCGGTCTTTGAGAAAGTTTTTAACTCTATTCATTTAACGCCAAATGCCCAGGAATTCATTTCCATTCTCCAAAAGAATTGCATCCTAGTAGGTCTGGTGTCTGGTGGCTTTACACCAATAGTTGAGACACTAGCTAAATCCCTTGGTATTGCCTATTTTTCTGCCAACCAACTTGAAGTCAAAGACGGTCATTTAACAGGAAAATTGATTGGACAAATTATAAGTCCTGAGGTCAAAAAAGAGACTCTGGAAAAATGGGGAGAGAAACTAAAACTTCCTAAAGAAAGAACGATTGCAATCGGTGACGGGGCAAATGACCTATTAATGTTGAAGTCAGCAGGACTGGGAATCGCCTTTTGTGGCAAAGAAGTACTCAAAAAAGAAATACCGAATCATGTTGACAAGAGGGATTTTTTAGAAGTTCTACCTTTGATTGACTTTTTAGAAAGAGGGAAAATATGAAGATTGTAATTGCACCAGATTCGTTTAAGGAAAGCTTGTTCGCTCAACAGGTAGCTGAAGCAATAAAAAGAGGCTTCCAACAATCGATAGCAGATATAGAATGTCTTCTCTGCCCTGTTGGTGATGGTGGCGAAGGTACAGTAGATTCCATTCGACATTCTCTTGACCTAGAAGAAAAATGGATCCAAGTTACAGGACCTTTTGGACAAAAAGAAGCCATGCGCTATTTTCAAAAAGGGGGACTGGCACTATTTGAAGTGGCTGATTTAGTTGGCCTTGGAAAAATTCCGCTAGAGAAACGAAATCCACTTCAAATCCAAACTTGTGGTATTGGAGAGTTGATTCGCCACCTCATTGCTCAAGGGATTAAAGATATCTATATCGGAGTTGGTGGTACGGCCAGTAATGATGGAGGAATTGGGATAGCTGCTGGTTTAGGTTATCGATTTTATGATAGGGATGGAAATGTCTTGCCTGCATGCGGTCAATCCTTATTAAACTTAGCTTCTGTTTCAATAGAAAATCGCTATGAAATTCCTTAAGGTGTTCAAATTTATATTTTAGCAGATGTCGTGAGTCCCTTATGTGGTCCTCAAGGTGCGACCTACATTTTTGGCAAACAAAAAGACCTAGATCCTACTATGTTTGCAGTCGTAGATCAGGCAATCCAAGATTTTTATGAAAAAGCCTCACCTGTAACATTGGAAATTAAAGGAGTAGGAGCTGGTGGAGGCATTGCTGGCGGTTTGTGTGCCTTTGCTCAGGCAAGTATCGTATCTGGAATTGACACCTGCCTAGACTTGATCAACTTTGATAAGAAAGTTTCAGATGCTGACTTGGTTATTATTGGAGAAGGAAGGCTAGATCGTCAAAGTTTAGCAGGTAAAGCGCCTATAGGTGTTGCAAAAAGAACCCCTGTCGGAGTTCCTGTCATTGCTATTTGTGGTAGTCTTGCTGAAGATTTACCTCCCTTACCATTTGAAAATATCCAAGCGGCTTTTTCAATTTTGGAGAAAAGTGAACCTCTAGAAGATAGTTTGAAAAAAGCCAGTCTCTATCTGGAGCGCACGGCAGCCAATATCGGGCACTTATTAAATATGCGCAAGATTTAGCCAAACCATTTTTTCCATAAGGATGTTTTAGCTGGTTCTTCCTTTTTAACTTCCCAAAGTTTTGCAAAAGCAAGTCGAAGGTCCTTTTCTTCTACTTGTACTGGTGTATTGGTGTGGATAATCAGGCCAAAAGGAGAAGAAACGTGGTCTTCAGATACAATGGTAGCTTGACTATCAGTTTCTTTTGCTTCTTTTAAGTAGAAAACTTGCTTGTCAAATTCAATAGTCGGTGAAATCTTCACAAATAGTGGCTCTGCTTTTTCCTGAAGGTTTTCTAAAATGGATAAAAAGCCTTTTTCTAGCTGAGGGCTATTTGCTGTGTCAATATCTGCATATCCAAGAACTCTTTCCTCAAAGGTACCAAGATAGCGTCTTTGCTCATCCGGATTTAATTTTGGCTCACCATGAGCTTTTTCAAGTAATTGTTTCGATAAATCTGTCATGAAAACAGTATATCATAAAAGTTAGAATAAAACAGACAAAAGAAAGCGATTACTTCATAAAGTTAAGGAAAATTTGCACAAAGATAACGTTTTTTCTTGAAAAAGGAGGGGTTTTAAGGTATTATAGAGGTGTAAAAAATTTAACTCATAAGGAGAGTAAAAAATGTCAATTATTACTGATGTTTACGCTCGCGAAGTCCTAGACTCACGCGGTAACCCAACACTTGAAGTAGAAGTTTACACTGAATCAGGTGCTTTCGGACGTGGTATGGTTCCATCAGGAGCTTCTACTGGTGAACACGAAGCAGTTGAACTTCGCGACGGTGACAAATCTCGTTACGGTGGTCTTGGTACACAAAAAGCTGTTGACAATGTAAACAACATCATTGCTGAAGCTATCATCGGCTACGATGTACGTGACCAACAAGCTATCGACCGTGCTATGATCGCACTTGACGGTACTCCTAACAAAGGTAAATTGGGTGCAAACGCAATCCTTGGTGTGTCTATCGCTGTAGCTCGTGCTGCTGCTGATTACCTTGAAATCCCACTTTACAGCTACCTTGGTGGATTCAACACTAAAGTTCTTCCAACTCCAATGATGAACATCATCAACGGTGGTTCTCACTCTGACGCTCCAATCGCTTTCCAAGAGTTCATGATCTTGCCAGTTGGTGCGCCAACATTCAAAGAAGCTCTTCGTTACGGTGCTGAAATCTTCCACGCTCTTAAGAAAATCCTTAAATCACGTGGTTTGGAAACTGCCGTAGGTGACGAAGGTGGATTCGCTCCTCGTTTCGAAGGAACTGAAGACGGTGTTGAAACTATCCTTGCTGCGATTGAAGCTGCTGGATATGTTCCAGGTAAAGACGTATTTATCGGATTTGACTGTGCTTCATCAGAATTCTACGATAAAGAACGTAAAGTTTACGACTATACTAAATTTGAAGGTGAAGGCGCTGCTGTTCGTACATCTGCAGAACAAATCGACTACCTTGAAGAATTGGTTAACAAATACCCAATCATCACTATCGAAGATGGTATGGATGAAAACGACTGGGATGGTTGGAAAGCTCTTACTGAACGTCTTGGTAAGAAAGTACAACTTGTTGGTGACGACTTCTTCGTAACAAACACTGACTACCTTGCACGTGGTATCCAAGAAGGTGCTGCTAACTCAATCCTTATCAAAGTTAACCAAATCGGTACTCTTACTGAAACTTTTGAAGCTATCGAAATGGCTAAAGAAGCTGGTTACACTGCCGTTGTATCACACCGTTCAGGTGAAACTGAAGATTCAACAATCGCTGACATCGCAGTTGCAACTAACGCAGGACAAATCAAGACTGGTTCACTTTCACGTACAGACCGTATCGCTAAATACAACCAATTGCTTCGCATCGAAGACCAACTTGGTGAAGTAGCAGAATACCGTGGATTGAAATCATTCTACAACTTGAAAAAATAAAATAGTTCAGTGAACTATTTTATCCCGAACCTTGAAATTCAAAAGTTCGGCCGTTGATTTAACAACGTTTCTAGCCCCTCGGATTTTATCCGAAGGGCTATTTTTGTATTTAGGGGGCAAAAAAGGGGCAAAACATTTCAAGACATCTCATTTACCAATAAATACGATTCAGCTAATATAATTGAAAATGATGGAAAAAAGGGTGAATTTATGATATACTTTAATGTAGGACCTTTTTAGAAATTTTGAAAGAGTATAAAAAATTTAAAATGAGAAAAATTGTTATCAATGGTGGCTTGCCCCTGCAAGGTGAGATTACCATTAGTGGCGCAAAGAATAGTGTAGTAGCTTTGATTCCAGCTATTATTTTGGCAGATGATGTTGTAACTTTGGATTGTGTGCCAGATATTTCCGATGTAGCAAGTCTTGTCGAAATTATGGAATTGATGGGAGCTACTGTTAAGCGTTATGACGATGTGTTAGAGATTGATCCAAGAGGTGTTCAAAATATTCCAATGCCTTATGGGAAAATCAATAGTCTTCGTGCATCTTATTATTTTTATGGAAGTCTTTTAGGTCGCTTTGGGGAAGCTACAGTTGGTTTGCCAGGAGGATGTGATTTGGGACCACGTCCTATCGACTTACACCTAAAGGCTTTTGAAGCTATGGGAGCCACTGTTAGCTACGAGGGTGATAACATGAAGTTATCTGCTAAAGATACAGGACTTCACGGCGCAAGTATCTACATGGATACGGTTAGTGTAGGTGCGACGATTAATACAATGATTGCTGCGGTTAAAGCAAATGGCCGTACTACTATTGAAAATGCAGCCCGTGAACCTGAGATTATTGATGTTGCCACTCTCTTAAATAATATGGGTGCTCATATCCGTGGTGCTGGAACCAATATCATCATTATTGATGGTGTTGACAGATTACATGGAACGCGTCATCAGGTGATTCCAGACCGTATCGAAGCTGGAACATATATTTCTTTAGCTGCTGCAGTTGGCAAGGGAATTCGTATCAACAATGTATTATACGAACACTTAGAAGGATTTATCGCTAAGTTGGAAGAAATGGGAGTGAGAATGACTGTATCTGAAGACAGTATTTTTGTTGAAGAACAGTCTAATTTGAAAGCAATCAATATTAAGACAGCTCCTTATCCTGGTTTTGCTACTGACTTGCAACAACCAATTACTCCTCTCTTGTTAACAGCAGAGGGACGTGGTACCATTATTGATACCATTTATGAAAAACGAGTAAACCATGTTTTTGAACTTGCAAAGATGGATGCAAATATTACGACTACAAACAACTACATTTTATATACAGGTGGACGTAGTTTACGTGGTGCAAATGTAAAAGCAACTGATCTTAGAGCTGGGGCTGCACTTGTCATAGCTGGACTGATGGCTGAAGGTAAAACTGAAATTACCAATATCGAGTTTATCTTACGTGGTTATTCAGATATTATTGAAAAATTACGTAATCTAGGAGCGGATATTACACTTGTTGAAGAATAAACCATAGAGGTGTTTATGAATATTTGGACCAAATTAGCAATGTTTTCTATCTTTGAGACGGATCGCTTGTATTTGCGTCCTTTCTTTTTTAGTGATAGTAAGGACTTTCATGAGATAGCTTCAAATCCTGAGAATTTACAATTTATTTTTCCAAGTCAAGCTAGTCTTGAAGAGAGTCAATATGCACTGGCCAATTATTTTATGAAGACTCCTTTAGGAGTTTGGGCTATTTGTGACAAGAAATCTGAGAAAATGATTGGTTCTGTTAAGTTTGAAAAACTAGATGAAATTAAAAAAGAAGCAGAACTTGGCTATTTTTTGAGAAAAGATGCTTGGTCCCAAGGCTTTATGACAGAAGTTGTTAACAAACTTTGCCAACTTTCTTTTGAAGAATTTGGTTTAAAACAATTGTCTATCATAACCCATCTAGAAAATGAAGCTAGCCAAAAGGTTGCACTTAAGGTTGGATTCCGTTTGTTCCGTCAGTTTAAAGGAAGTGATCGCTATACAAGGAAAATGCGAGATTATCTTGAGTTTCGCTTTGTAAAGGGAGAATTTAATGAGTAAACACCAAGAAATTCTAAGTTATTTGGAAGAATTACCTGTTGGTAAAAGAGTCAGTGTTCGAAGCATTTCCAACCATCTAGGAGTCAGTGATGGAACGGCTTATCGGGCCATTAAAGAAGCTGAAAACCGTGGAATTGTGGAGACCCGTCCTAGAAGTGGTACTATCCGTGTTAAATCTCAGAAAGTTGCTATCGAAAGATTAACATTTGCTGAAATTGCAGAAGTGACGTCTTCTGAGGTTTTGGCTGGGCAAGAAGGTTTAGAGAGAGAATTTAGTAAGTTTTCAATCGGTGCTATGACAGAACAAAATATTTTGTCTTACCTTCACGATGGGGGACTCTTGATTGTCGGAGACCGGACCCGTATCCAATTACTAGCGCTTGAAAATGAAAATGCAGTTCTGGTTACGGGTGGTTTTAATGTTCATGATGATGTTCTTAAACTGGCCAATCAAAAAGGAATTCCAGTTTTAAGAAGCAAGCATGACACTTTCACCGTTGCGACCATGATTAATAAAGCCCTGTCAAATGTCCAAATCAAGACTGATATTTTGACAGTTGAGAAACTTTATCGTCCGAGTCATGAGTATGGTTTTCTGAGAGAGACCGACACCGTTAAAGATTATTTGGACTTGGTACGTAAGAATCGTAGCAGTCGTTTCCCAGTTATCAATCAACATCAGGTCGTTGTTGGTGTTGTAACCATGAGAGACGCTGGTGATAAGTCACCAAGTACCACAATTGACAAGGTCATGTCGCGTAGTCTATTTTTAGTTGGTTTATCGACAAATATTGCTAATGTGAGTCAACGGATGATTGCTGAAGACTTTGAAATGGTACCGGTTGTTCGGAATAATCAAACCTTGCTTGGAGTTGTGACACGACGAGATGTCATGGAGAAAATGAGTCGTTCCCAAGTTTCTGCTCTACCAACTTTTTCTGAGCAGATTGGACAAAAACTCGCTTATCACCATGATGAAGTAGTGATTACAGTGGAACCCTTTATGCTTGAGAAAAATGGTGTTTTAGCTAACGGTGTATTGGCGGAGATACTGACTCACATGACCCAAGATTTAGTTGTGAATAGTGGTCGTAATCTCATCATCGAGCAGATGCTGATCTACTTTTTACAGGCTGTTCAGATTGATGATATACTGCGCATTCAAGCACGCATTATCCATCATACTAGACGATCAGCTATTATTGACTACGATATTTATCATGGTCATCAGATTGTTTCAAAAGCAAATGTGACTGTTAAAATTAATTAGAAACTAGGAGAAAAAAATGATAACATTAAAATCAGCTCGTGAAATCGAAGCTATGGACAAGGCTGGTGATTTCCTCGCAAGTATTCATATTGGCTTGCGTGATTTGATTAAGCCAGGCGTAGATATGTGGGAAGTTGAAGAATACGTTCGCCGTCGTTGTAAAGAAGAAAATTTCCTTCCACTTCAGATTGGGGTTGACGGTGCCATGATGGACTATCCCTATGCTACCTGTTGCTCTCTTAACGATGAAGTTGCTCACGCTTTCCCTCGACATTATATCTTGAAAGATGGTGATTTGCTCAAGGTTGATATGGTTTTGGGAGGTCCTATTGCTAAATCCGATTTGAATGTCTCAAAATTAAACTTCAACAATGTTGAGCAAATGAAGAAATACACTCAGAGCTATTCTGGTGGTCTAGCAGATTCTTGTTGGGCTTATGCTGTAGGTACACCGTCCGAAGAAGTGAAAAACTTGATGGATGTAACTAAAGAAGCTATGTACAAGGGGATTGAGCAAGCTGTTGTTGGAAACCGTATCGGTGATATTGGAGCAGCGATTCAAGAATACGCTGAAAGTCGTGGTTACGGTGTAGTGCGTGATTTGGTTGGTCATGGTGTTGGCCCAACCATGCACGAAGAACCAATGGTTCCAAACTATGGTATTGCTGGTCGTGGGCTTCGTCTCCGTGAAGGAATGGTCTTGACTATTGAACCGATGATCAATACAGGTGACTGGGAAATCGATACAGATATGAAGACCGGTTGGGCGCATAAAACCATTGACGGTGGACTGTCATGCCAATATGAACACCAATTTGTCATTACGAAAGATGGACCTGTTATCTTGACTAGCCAAGGTGAAGAAGGGACTTATTAATAAAAAGTGAAAAGGCTGCTGGAAGTTCATTTCTAAAGAATCCACTAGATCTTTTCATATTAAATAAACGCATTGTATCATGTTTTTAAATACCTGATATAATGCGTTTTTCTGGTTTTAAAATTCTTACCTCAATATCTTGTACATTATTATCATTTCAAAAAATGAATTTTCTACAATGTTACACTTCAGGTAAAAAATATGTTTCAGATTTTCTGTTACAGAAATAGATATCATTATGAAATAATTATTTTATATTTACTACTATTTCTATAAAAACCACAAAGATATTGGCAAACTATCTGATAAATAATTATTTCGTGTTACCAACAAGGCTACGAGGAAGGATTTGTTGCCTATTGTGGTTATGATGTTTAATGAATCTTTAAAGATTGCTTTAGAGCCTTATCATTCGGAATTGTTTTTGCATATTTTGAACTCTGCTGAACGTGAAAGAAAGTTAAAACGAGAGGGTGTAGAGGAATTATATCTTCTTGATTTTAGTAGTCAATTCGATACTATCACGACAGAAGATTTTAAAGGATTACTTTGATGGAGAAATTATCATTGTTTCACGTTATTATTGTAAATTCTAAAAGAAATCAATTCAGTACATTACCTCTTTTTATTCTTTTTCAAAGGTAAATCCTTCTCCAAGGATTTCATGGGCTTCTGTAATGGTTATAAAGGCTTGAGGATCGATTCGATGAATCATTTCCTTCATTTTCACAATTTCATTTCTTCCGACAATACAGTAAATTATTTTTAAATCTTCTCGACTATAATAACCTTGACCTGAGATGAAAGTAACTCCTCTTCCTAGGTCATCATTAATCTCCTTAGCAAGTTGGTCAGGACGTTTTGTGATAATCATAAATCCTTTACCTGCATAGCCACCTTCGCCAATCAAATCAATGACACGCGAAACGATAAAATCAAATAAGAGCGTGTAGGAAACCAATCTCAAATCCTTGAAGATTAGGAGAATAAGCATGAGAATACAAAAATCTAAGATAAAAAGCAGTTTCCCCATAGATATATGAGTGTATTTATTGAGAATACGAGCTAAAATATCAGTTCCCCCTGTTGTACCTCCAGCATTAAAAATAATTCCAAGACCAATTCCCAATAGAATTCCTGCTATAAGGGCAGTGATTAGTAAATCACCTTGAAGATCAATATGAAGGGGAATACGTTCAAAAAAAGCCAACCAGGCGGACAAGGCTAAGGTTCCTAGTAAACTAGAATAGAGAGATTTTGCTCCAAAAATCTTCCAAGCTAGGAGGAAAAGGGGAATATTAATCAGCAGGTTCATGAGAGAAACAGGGATTTTAAAAAGATAAAAGGTGATGAGGGTAATACCCGTCGCCCCTCCTTCAAAGAGATGATGGGGAACTACAAAATAAGTTAGCCCAAAAGCATAAATAGCAGCACCTAGTAAGATGGTTAAAATGGGATAAATTTTTTTAATCATAGGGACCTCTTTTCTTATAAGTAGATTATATCAAATTTTTAAGGAAAATTTGATTGACTCCATTAGGATTTTTAATCTTTTTTTGATATAATTAAAAGTAAGAAAACCAATCTGAATCCTAAAATAGAAAGATTGATACTATGACAAAAATTAAGATTGTAACCGATTCATCTGTTACTATTGAACCTGAACTAGTAAAACAATTAGATATCACTGTTGTTCCATTATCTGTAATGATTGATAATGTTGTTTATTCTGATGCGGATTTGAAAGAAGAAGGTAAATTTCTTCAGTTGATGCAAGAAAGTAAGAATCTTCCGAAAACAAGTCAGCCGCCTGTAGGTGTCTTCGCTGAAGTTTTTGAAGACCTATGCAAGGATGGTAGCCAGATTCTTGCTATTCATATGTCCCATGCTCTTTCTGGTACTGTAGAAGCAGCGCGACAGGGTGCTAGTTTATCTACTGCCGACGTGACAGTTATTGATAGTTCCTTCACTGACCAAGCCCTGAAATTCCAGGTTGTTGAGGCTGCGAAGTTAGCACAAGAAGGCAAAGATATGGAGGAAATTTTAACTCGCATAGAAGAGGTAAAAAAACACACAGAACTCTATATTGGTGTTTCTACTTTGGAAAATCTTGTCAAAGGTGGACGAATTGGCCGTGTAACTGGATTGTTGAGCTCACTTCTCAATATACGTGTTGTCATGCAGATGAAAGACCATGAATTGCAGCCAATCGTTAAAGGTCGTGGAGCTAAAACTTTTAAAAAATGGTTAGATGAGTTGATAACGTCGCTCTCTGAACGTTCTGTAGCAGAGATTGGAAT
This sequence comes from bacterium, assembly GCA_905221245.1. Taxonomy (GTDB): domain Bacteria; phylum Bacillota; class Bacilli; order Lactobacillales; family Streptococcaceae; genus Streptococcus. Next base: position 256,802 of record CAJNCK010000002.1, on the reverse strand, counting down.
TTCATATTCTGGTAGTGCTGATTGGGCCAAAGAGATGAGAGAAAGCTTACAAGCTTATGTTGAAAAGCCAATTTCAGTTTTGGAAACGGGCTCTATTATTCAAACTCACACGGGTGAGAACGCTTGGGCTATTTTAGTACGTTACTACTCTTAAAAAAATAAATAAAATGGGAAGAAATAGCGTTTTTAACTTGACCTAAAAGGGATTTTAGGATATGATTATAATTGTTAATTAGAAATTAAATTGGAGGAATCATTAACATGGCAAACAAACAAGATTTGATCGCTAAAGTAGCAGAAGCTACAGAATTGACTAAGAAAGACTCAGCAGCAGCAGTTGAAGCTGTATTCTCAGCAGTAGCTGACTACCTTGCAGCTGGTGAAAAAGTTCAATTGATCGGTTTTGGTAACTTTGAAGTTCGTGAGCGTGCTGCACGTAAAGGTCGCAACCCACAAACTGGTAAAGAAATCACAATTGCAGCTTCTAAAGTTCCAGCATTCAAAGCTGGTAAAGCTCTTAAAGACGCTGTTAAATAATCGATGTTCAAAAAGCCTATTGTATCAAGTTTTCTAGCTTGAGCAGTAGGCTTTTTTGTGTATAGGGAGGCAAAAAAGGGCCAGAATCTGAATGAACTAGTACCGGAAAATCTTTCAAATACAGACTAATTCAAATTGCGTAGCAGAAATCATACAAATGAAATTGATTATAGTAAAATAGGATTAGAATTATTAAGAAAGTTGGTTCTTTATTGGAAACGATAGTATTTTCAATCTCCGTTTTTTTAGCAGGGATCTTGTCCTTCTTTTCCCCTTGCATTTTTCCTCTGTTACCTGTTTATACTGGAATTTTGCTGGATGATCAGGAAAGCGCAAAAAGCTTTTCTTTGTTTGGGAGAAAGGTTGCCTGGTCAGGTCTGATTCGAACTCTTTGCTTTATCGCAGGCATTTCACTCATTTTCTTTATTCTAGGATTCGGTGCTGGTTACTTTGGTAATATTCTGTATGCCAATTGGTTTCGCTATACCATGGGTATGATTATCATCATTTTGGGCCTTCACCAGATGGAAATTTTTCATTTTAAAAAATTAGAGGTTCAAAAAAGCTTTACTTTTAAGAAATCAGAAGCCAATCGTTATTGGTCGGCCTTTTTACTCGGTATTACCTTTAGCTTTGGTTGGACGCCTTGTATCGGTCCAGTTTTGAGTTCTGTTTTAGCGCTTGCGGCTTCTGGTGGTAATGGGGCTTGGCAGGGAGCTATTTATACCTTGATTTACACTCTGGGGATGGCCATTCCTTTCTTGGTTTTGGCTCTAGCTTCAGGTGTAGTGATGCCTTATTTTAGTAAAATCAAGCGTCATATGATGCTGCTGAAGAAAATTGGTGGTTTCCTCATTATTTTAATGGGAATTTTGTTAATCTTAGGACAAGTAAATGTTCTAGCTGGAATTTTTGAATAAAGGAGAAAAAGATGAAAAAAGTAATGTTTGCTGGCTTAAGCCTCTTGTCAGTAGTTGTATTGATGGCCTGTGGTGAGGAAGAGTCTAAAAAGACTCAAGCACCAGAACAAGCCCCAAAACAACAGCAACAAACACCTGTACAGCAAATTGCTGTTGGAAAAGAGGCTCCAGACTTTACCTTGCAATCCATGGATGGCAAAGAAGTTAAGTTATCTGATTATAAGGGTAAAAAAGTTTACTTGAAGTTTTGGGCTTCCTGGTGTGGTCCATGTAAGAAAAGTATGCCAGAGTTGATGGAACTAGCGGCGAAAGAAGATCGGGATTTTGAAATTCTTAGTGTCGTTGCGCCAGGTCTTCAAGGGGAAAAAACAGTAGAAGAATTTCCAAAATGGTTCCAGGAACAAGGATATAAGGATATACCAGTTCTCTACGATACCAAGGGTAGCACTTTCCAAGCTTATCAAATCCGAAGTATTCCTACAGAATATTTGATTGATAGCCAAGGCAAGATTGGAAAAATCCAGTTTGGTGCCATAAGAAATGCGGATGCAGAAGCAGCCTTTAAAGAAATGAACTAGAATCGATAAAAATCTGATTACAAGATGTAGTCAGATTTTTTTAGAAAATTATTTTATAAATATTCACAAATCTCCTATATTTATGGTAAAATAGAATCATCATTTTATTTTGGAGTCAAAGATGAATATATTTAGAACAAAGAATGTTAGTTTGGATAAAACGGAAATGCACAGGCATTTGAAGTTATGGGATTTGATTTTGCTGGGTATCGGAGCCATGGTTGGTACAGGTGTTTTTACAATTACAGGTACTGCAGCTGCAACGCTTGCTGGTCCGGCCCTAGTGATTTCAATCGTCATTTCTGCCTTGTGTGTAGGATTATCAGCCCTCTTTTTTGCAGAATTTGCTTCGCGAGTACCCGCTACAGGTGGTGCCTACAGCTATCTCTATGCTATCTTAGGAGAATTCCCTGCCTGGTTGGCTGGCTGGTTAACCATGATGGAGTTCATGACAGCCATATCAGGCGTCGCTTCGGGGTGGGCAGCTTATTTTAAAGGCTTGCTTTCTCAATACGGGATAGCCCTTCCTCAGGCTTTAAATGGTACCTTTAATCCTCAAGCAGGGACATTTGTTGATTTATTGCCTATTCTTGTTTTGGTCTTGGTGACCTCGCTTGTTTTACTCAATGCTAAAGCAGCCTTACGCTTTAATTCTATTCTAGTTATTTTGAAATTTTCCGCTTTAGCTCTTTTTGTTTTAGTAGGAATTTGGCATATCAAACTTGATAATTGGAGCAATTTTGCTCCGTATGGTTTTGGACAAATCTATGGTGCTAGTACTGGCATTATGGCTGGTGCATCCTTAATGTTCTTTGGATTTTTGGGATTTGAATCCATCTCTATGGCTGTAGATGAAGTCAAGACTCCTCAAAGGAATATTCCGAGAGGGATTGTCTTATCACTTTCGATCGTAACCATTCTTTATGCCTTGGTGACTCTTGTCTTGACTGGTGTGGTTCACTATAGTCATTTAAATGTCGACGATGCCGTTGCCTTTGCTCTTCGCAGCGTTGGGACTAGTTGGGCAGCCAATTATGTGTCATTAGTGGCTATCTTAACCTTGATTACGGTTTGTATTTCGATGACCTATGCCCTATCTCGTATGATTTACAGTTTAGCCCGTGACGGATTGATGCCTGCCGCCTTCAAAGAACTAACGAAGACTAGCAAGGTACCAAAGAATGCTACTATCTTGACGGGTCTAGCCTCAGCAGTTGCAGCAGGAATGTTCCCTCTTGCTAGTATCGCAGCCTTCTTAAATATTTGTACCCTGGCTTACTTGATTATGCTGGCTTATGGTCTGATTCGCTTACGGAAAGAAAAAGGGATGCCCAAAGCTGGAGAATTTAAAACACCATTGGTACCTCTGTTACCAATTTTATCGATCATCATTTGTTTATCCTTTATGTTACAGTATAATATGGAAACTTGGATTGCTTTCCTTGTTGCATTGTTAGTAGGAAGTATTATTTACTTCACTTATGGTTATAAGCATTCTACCATAGAAGAATAAAGTGAAAGTCTGTTGAGTTATTAGAATTCAGCAGATTTTTATATGTGAAAGAAATTTCAAATTTTTTCTAAAAATAGCTTGACAGATTAAATTTTTAGGAGTAGAATATTTACCAGTTAATTAAATAGTTAAGGAGTTATCAATGAAGAAAAAAAGTTTATTTTTAGTATTGTTAAGTGTCTTTCTTTTGTGTTTAGGGGCTTGTGGTCAAAAGGAAAGCCAGTCAGGGAAAGGGATGAAAATTGTGACCAGTTTCTATCCTATCTACGCTATGGTCAAGGAAGTGTCAGGTGACTTGAATGACGTTCGAATGATTCAGTCAAGCAGCGGGATTCACTCCTTTGAGCCTTCAGCAAATGATATCGCAGCTATCTATGATGCAGACGTCTTTGTTTACCATTCTCATACGCTCGAATCTTGGGCAGGAAGTCTGGATCCCAATCTAAAAAAATCTAAAGTTAAGGTTTTAGAAGCATCTGAGGGAATGACCTTGGACCGCGTTCCAGGGCTAGAAGATGTGGAAGCAGGGGATGGAGTTGATGAAAAAACACTCTATGACCCTCACACTTGGCTAGATCCTGAAAAAGCTGGCGAAGAAGCGCAGATTATCGCTGATAAACTTTCAGAGGTGGATAGTGAGCATAAAGAAACTTATCAAAAAAATGCGCAATCTTTTATCAAAAAAGCTCAAGAATTAACCAAGAAATTCCAGCCTAAATTTGAAAAAGCGAGTCAGAAAACCTTTGTAACACAACATACAGCCTTTTCTTATCTAGCGAAGCGATTTGGACTCAATCAACTTGGTATTGCAGGAATTTCTCCTGAACAAGAACCAAGTCCAAGACAGTTGACAGAAATTCAGGAATTCGTTAAAACCTATAAGGTTAAAACGATTTTTACAGAAAGTAACGCTTCTTCAAAAGTAGCTGAAACTCTTGTCAAATCAACAGGTGTAGGTCTTAAAACTCTGAATCCTTTAGAGGCTGACCCGCAAAATGACAAGACTTATTTAGAAAATCTGGAAGAAAATATGAGTGTTCTAGCAGAAGAATTAAAGTGAGGAAAGAATGAAAATCAATAAAAAATATGTAGCAGGTTCAGTGGCAGTTCTTGCCCTAAGTGTTTGTTCCTATGAACTTGGTCGTTACCAAGCTAGTCAAGTTAAGAAAGATTCGAATCGAGTAGCTTATATAGATGGTGATCAAGCTGGTCAAAAGGCAGAAAATTTGACACCAGATGAGGTCAGTAAAAGAGAGGGAATCAACGCAGAACAAATCGTCATCAAGATTACAGATCAAGGTTATGTGACCTCTCATGGAGACCATTATCATTACTATAATGGCAAGGTTCCTTATGACGCTATCATAAGTGAAGAACTCCTCATGAAAGATCCGAATTATCAGTTGAAGGATTCAGACATTGTCAATGAAATCAAGGGTGGCTATGTGATTAAGGTAGACGGAAAATACTATGTTTACCTTAAAGATGCGGCTCATGCGGACAATGTTCGGACAAAAGAAGAGATTAAACGTCAGAAGCAGGAACATAGTCATAATCATAATGCAAGCACAGATAATGCTGTTGCTGCAGCCAGAGCCCAAGGACGTTATACAACGGATGATGGGTATATCTTTAATGCATCTGATATCATTGAGGACACTGGTGATGCCTATATCGTTCCTCATGGCAATCACTTCCACTATATACCTAAGAGTGACTTGTCTGCTAGTGAATTAGCTGCTGCTCAAGCCTTCTTATCTGGAAAAGGTGGCCAATTAAGTACGGTTGAATATCGTTCAAGCAGAGTTGAAACAAGATCTAGTGTGAGAACGAGTCAAGCTGAGACACCTCAAAATCCTGCAACAGATTCTGAAAGTCAAAGTGAGGATTTAGCTAGTCTCCTTCAAGAATTGTACGCTTTGCCACTTAGCCAACGTCATGTGGAGTCTGATGGATTAGTATTTGACCCAGCACAGATTACAAAACGTACAGCAAATGGTGTGGCAGTGCCTCACGGGGATCATTTCCATTTCATTCCGTATTCGCAAATGTCTGCTTTGGAAGAAAAATTGGCTCGAAATCTACCAATTGGAGGTCAGCCAGTTCAAAGTCATTCTGATAATACGAAACCAAGCAGTACAGATAAACTAAGTTCAACACCAAGTTCAACGATTAAACCAAACTTTAATCTCAATACGCAGGCACCAAATCGAGGAACTGGAGGTGCCTATACAACGGATGATGGGTATGTCTTTAGTCCGACAGATGTGATTGAAGATACAGGTGACGCTTTTGTTGTACCGCACGGCAATCATTTCCACTATATACCTAAGAGTGATTTGTCAGCAGGAGAATTAGCTGCAGCCCAAGCTTATTGGAATGGTAAACAGGGTTCTCATTCTTCTACAAGCTCAAGTAAACCAAGTAGTGATAATGCGAGTCCGGCACAACCGAGTTTGACAGAGACTCCTAATCTGACTGTCACACCAACTTATCATCAAAATCAAGGGGAAGACATTTCAACACTTTTAAGTGAATTGTATGCCAAACCTTTATCAGAACGCCATGTGGAATCGGATGGCCTAGTATTTGATCCGGCACAAATCATCAAACGTACAGCTAATGGTGTTGCAGTGCCCCACGGGGATCATTATCACTTTATCCCTTATTCACAAATGTCACCGCTGGAAGAAAAATTGGCTCGTATGGTAGCTGTTAAGGGACAAAATGGCAGTGTCTTGCCAAGTGTTACTCCTCTGAAGCCAGCCCCTACTACCAAACCTTTAGCACCAGTGGAAAATAAACCGACAGAATTTGATGTCAACCAGGTTGTTAGAAAAGTTGGTGATGGATATATTATCGAAGATAAGGGCGCTAGTCTTTATGTTCTAGCTAAAGACTTAGCTAAGGATAAGATTGACGCTATTGAAAATCTCTTGTCAAAGAAAACTCAAGAGACGCATGCTCTAGTTGCGAAGAAAGAAAACGTCGCTCCTCGTGACCAAGAATTTTATGATAAAGCATATAATTTATTGGCCAAGGCTCATAAAGCCTTATCTGAAAATAAAGGTCGCGTTTCTGATTTCCAAGCCTTAGACAAATTAGCGGAACGCTTGAACGATGAATCTTCTAATAAAGGAAAATTGGTAGATGATTTATTGGCATTCCTAGCACCAATTACCCATCCAGAGCGACTTGGCAAACCAAATGCTCAAATTGCTTATACAGATGATGAAATTAAATTAGCGAAATTAGCAGGCAAGTACACAACAGAAGATGGTTATATCTTTGACACTCGTGATATTACCAGTGATGAGGGAGATGCTTATGTAACTCCGCATATGACCCATAGTCATTGGATTAAGAAAGAGAGCTTGTCTGAAGCTGAAAGAGTGGCAGCCCAGGCTTATGCTAAAGAGAAAGGTCTGATACCTCCTTCAACAGAGAATCAGGGTTCAGGAAATACTGAGGTTAAAGGAGTAGAAGCAATCTATAATAAAGTGAAAGCAGCTAAGAAGGTCCCACTTGATCATATTCCTTACAATCTACAACATACTGTTGAAGTTAAAAATGGTAGCTTAATTATACCTCATTACGACCATTACCATAACATTAAATTTGGTTGGTTTGACGAAGGACTCTATGAAGCACCTAAGGGTTATAGCCTTGAGGATCTCTTTGCGACTGTAAAATATTATGTTGAACATCCTGAAGAACGTCCTCACTCAGATAATGGTTGGGGAAATGCCAGCGACCATGTTCGTAAAAATAAGGCAGACAAAGACAGTAAATCTGATGAAGATAAGGAAGATCATCATGAATCAGTCGAGTCAACCCGTCCTGAATCCAATGAAAAAGAAAATCATACAGGTTCAACCCCTTCAGTAGATAATCTTTATAAACCGAGCACTGATGAAGACGAGACAGAAGAAGTATCTAAAGATACAACTGACGAAGCTGAAGTACCTCAAGTAGAAACCGAAAAAGTAGAAGCCAAACTCAAAGAAGTAGAAGCTCTACTTGCTAAAGTAACGGATGCTAGTTTGAAAGACAATGTGACAGAGAGCCTATCTGGTTTACGAAATAATCTGAGTCTCCAAACCATGGATAATAATGGTATCATGGCAGAAGCAGAAAAATTACTTGCGTTGTTAAAAAGAAAGTAATCCTCCATCTGTAAGTAAGGAAAAATCAACTAATGAAAAATGAAAGTCTCGATAAAGAGGCTTTCATTTTTATTATGTATATACGAAAAATTCTTGACAAGCAATACTAAAAAGAGTAAACTATTAACTAGTTAATTAACTGGTTCATCATTTTGTGGAGAATCAAATATATTTAAGAAAAGAGGAAAGAATGAAAATTAATAAAAAATATCTAGTAGGTTCGGTGGCAGTTCTTGCCATAAGCGTTTGTTCCTATGAACTTGGTCGTTACCAAGCTAGTCAAGTTAAGAAAGATTCTAATCGAGTAGCTTATATAGACGGTGATCAGGCTGGTCAAAAGGCAGAGAACTTGACACCAGATGAAGTTAGTAAGAGAGAGGGAATCAACGCCGAACAAATCGTCATCAAGATTACGGATCAAGGTTATGTGACCTCTCATGGAGATCATTATCATTACTATAATGGCAAGGTTCCTTATGACGCTATCATCAGTGAAGAACTGCTGATGAAAGATCCGAATTATCAGTTGAAGGATGCAGACATTGTCAATGAAATCAAGGGTGGTTATGTAATTAAGGTAGACGGTAAATACTATGTTTACCTTAAGGATGCGGCTCATGCGGACAATATTCGTACAAAAGAAGAGATTAAACGTCAGAAGCAGGAACATAGTAGTAATCACGGAGGTGGTTCTAACGATCAGGCAGTAGTTGCAGCCAGAGCTCAAGGCCGTTATACAACGGATGATGGGTATATCTTTAATGCCTCTGATATCATCGAAGATACGGGCGATGCCTATATCGTTCCTCATGGCAATCACTTCCACTATATTCCTAAGAGTGACTTGTCTGCCAGTGAATTAGCTGCTGCCCAAGCCTTCTTATCTGGAAAAGGCGGTCAATTAAGTACAGTTGAATATCGTTCTAGTAGAGCTGAAACAAGATCTAGTGTGAGAACGAGTCAATCTGAGACTCCTCAAAATCCTGCAATAGCTCCTGAAAGTCAAAGTGAGGATTTAGCTAGTCTTCTTCAAGAATTATACGCTTTGCCACTTAGCCAACGTCATGTGGAGTCTGATGGATTAGTATTTGACCCAGCACAGATTACAAAACGTACTGCCAATGGTGTGGCAGTGCCTCACGGCGATCATTTCCATTTCATTCCTTATTCGCAAATGTCTGCCTTGGAAGAAAAATTGGCTCGAAACCTACCAATTGGAGGTCAGCCAGTTCAAAGTCATTCTAATAATACGAAACCAAGCAGTCCTGAGAAAACAAGTTCAACACCAAGTTCAACCATTAAACCAAACTTTAATCTCAATACGCAGGCACCAAATCGAGGAACTGGAGGCGCTTATACAACGGATGATGGGTATGTCTTTAGTCCGACAGATGTGATTGAAGATACAGGTGACGCTTTTGTTGTACCGCATGGCAATCATTTCCACTATATTCCGAAGAGTGATTTGTCTGCAGGAGAATTGGCTGCTGCCCAAGCTTATTGGAATGGTAAACAGGGCTCACATTCTGCTACAAGTTCAAGTAAACCAAGTAGTGATAATGCTAAACCAGTCCAACCAAGTTTGACAGAGACTCCAAACCTGACTGTCACCCCAACATATCATCAAAATCAAGGGGAAGATATCCCAACACTTTTAAGTGAATTGTATGCCAAACCTTTATCAGAACGCCATGTGGAATCTGATGGATTAGTCTTTGATCCGGCACAAATCATCAAACGTACAGCTAACGGTGTAGCAGTGCCTCACGGAGACCATTATCACTTTATCCCTTATTCACAAATGTCTGATTTAGAGCAGAAGATTGCTAGAATTATTCCGTTAAAAGGGCAAAATGGATTAACTCAAATTGGTACAGATATTAAACCTTTAGTATCAAAAGAAGTAGTTCATAAGTTCTTAGGACAACCAATCAAAGCTTATGGAAAAGGTTTAGATGGTAAACCTTATGATACGAGTGATGGATACATATTTACCAAAGATTCCATCGATTCTGTTGATAAATCAGGTGTTATTGCCAAACACGGTGATCATTTCCATTATATGGGATATGGTGAATTAGAACAATTCGAATTGGATGAAGTTGCTAAATGGATTCAAGAAACTGGTAAAAATCCCGATGACATCGTTACTTCAGTTCACTCAAATGAGAAGGAAAGACCAAAGTTTGATTATAAAAAAGTAACTAGTAAAGTTTCTAGAAATAGTAAAGTTGGTTATATAATTAATGAAGGTGGTAAAGATTATTTTTATTCACGTGAAGAACTCGATCTTACTCAAATAGCTTTTTCTGAGCAGGAACTAATGCTTAAAGATAAAGATAATTATCGTTATGATATTGTAGAAACAGAAATTAAACCAAGATTAGCTGTTGATGTATCTAGCTTGCCTATGCATGCAGCCAATACTACGTATGATACTGGAACTTCCTTCATTATTCCGCATATCGATCACATTCACGTCGTACCTTATTCTTGGTTAAATAGTGAGCAAATAGCAACTATAAAATATGTAATGCAACATCCTGATGTGCGTCCTGAAGTTTGGTCAAAACCAGGTCATGATGATGCTGGATCTGTTATTGCTAATGTAACTCCTCTTGAAAAACGTCCTGGAATGAAGAACTGGCAAATTATCCATTCTGCGGAAGAAGTTCAGAAAGCACTTAAAGAAGGCAAGTTTGCAACTCCTGATGGATATATTTTTGATCCTCAGGATGTATTGGCAAAGGGAACCTATATTTGGGCAGATAAATCTTTCAGTATTCCAAAAGCTAGTGGTGATTCATTGAGAAGTATCAATCAGTCTGATTTATCAGATAAAGAGTGGAAACAAGCTCAAGAGTTGATAGCTAAAAGAAATGAAGAAAAAGAAACAACAAATGATTCTTCTAATTCACATCTAGTTTCTTCAGATAAGAAATCGGAAACAAAGAAAGATGCAACGGATTCAAACAAAGTTGATGAACAATCAAAGGATAATAAATCTCAAAATGAGGCAGATGCGACTAGCAGCAATCCTTCAGTCGAAAAAGTTGGTGAAGAAGAAAAATCACATGCAGAAAATAAAGAAGATGATTATGATGATATACCAGATTATGGATTAGATAAGGATACTTTAAAAAATCATATAAATCAAATAGCACAAATTGCTCAAATTGATTCTAAATATCTTATTTTTTCATCAGAAGGAGTTCAGTTTTATAATAAGAATGGGGATTTAGTAACCTATGATATTAAAACTCTTAAGCAAATAAAACCTTAGAATATTTTGACTAATGAGCATCTAGTTGAAAGGATATTGTTCTATTATTGGATAGAATAATGTCCTTTTATTTGTTAATAAAAAGATGAAATTTCCTGTCTAAAAAATGAAGAAAGGATTCTTAAAGTAATAATTTTATTCTCTTTCACTAAAAATCTTGACAGATAAGCTTAAAAAAGGTAAACTATTTACTGGTTAATTAATCGGTTAAATAATCAGTTGAGAAAAACTGTTTAACCGAGAAAAAGAAGTTAAGAAATAGCTTCATCATTTATTGAAATGAGGGATTTATGAAATTCAGTAAAAAATATATAGCAGCTGGATCAGCTGTTATCGTATCCTTGAGTCTTTGTGCTTATGCACTGAACCAGCATCGATCGCAGGAAAATAAGGACAATAATCGTGTCTCTTATGTGGATGGTAGCCAGTCAAGTCAGAAAACTGAAAACCTGACACCAGATCAGGTCAGTCAAAAAGAAGGAATTCAGGCTGAGCAAATTGTCATCAAAATTACAGATCAGGGCTATGTAACGTCACACGGTGATCACTATCATTACTATAATGGGAAAGTTCCTTATGATGCCCTCTTTAGTGAAGAACTTTTGATGAAGGATCCAAATTATCAACTTAAGGATGGAGATATTGTCAATGAAGTCAAGGGTGGTTATATCATCAAGGTCGATGGAAAATATTATGTCTACCTGAAAGATGCAGCTCATGCTGATAATGTTCGAACCAAGGATGAAATCAATCGTCAAAAACAAGAACATGTCAAAGATAATGAGAAGGTCGGCGCTGATGTTGCTGTAGCAAGGTCTCAGGGACGCTATACAACAGATGATGGTTATGTCTTTAACGCTTCAGATATCATTAAAGATACAGGTGATGGTTATATAGTACCACATGGTGGTCACTATCATTTCATTCCTAAGAGTGACTTGTCGGCAGGTGAATTAGCAGCCGCAAAAGCATATTTATCAGGGAATACTACAGCTCTCAGTCAACCTTTATCGGTGACACCGAATAATGGTGTTACTGCAGCAGATGATGGTTATGTCTTTAACCCTAATGACATTGTCAGAGATACCGGTGATGCTTATATAGTAAGACATGGGGACCACTATCATTATATTCCTAAGTCATCTCTTAACAATCCCCCATCACACTCTAACACGGAAGAGGTAGGAAGTTCTTCTAATACTGGATCAAGTAATGCGACTTCACATGTCCACCATGAGGAAGAAGATGGTCATGGTTTTGATGCCAATCGAATTATAAGTGAAGATTCAGAAGGTTTTGTCATGACTCATGGCGACCACAATCATTACTTCTTTAAGAAAGATTTGACAGCAGACCAAATTAAGGCGGCTCAGGATCACTTGAAAGGGGCAAATACGACAACACCAAGTGCATCTCATGATGATCACGATGAAGAAGAGCATGACCACCATCATGGTGAAGACCATGATCACAGGTTTGATGCAAATAGAGTTATCAGTGAAGATGCGGCAGGATTTGTCATGACTCATGGCGACCACAATCATTACTTCTTTAAGAAGGATTTGACACTTGAGCAAATTAAGGCAGCTCAAGATCATTTGAGAGGTAAAACGCCAGTAACACCAAGTCCAGCACATGATGACGATGACGATCATGATGAAGAAGCACATGGTCATCACCATGAAGAACACGGCCATGATTTTGATGCCAATCGAGTTATTAGTGAAGATGCTGCTGGTTTCATCATGAGCCACGGCGACCATAATCATTACTTCTTTAAGAAAGATTTGACTGCTGATCAAATCAAGGCAGCGCAAGACCACTTGAAAGAGGCAAATACAGCAACACCAAATCCAGCTCATGATGACGATCACGATGAAGATCATCATGGACACCATCATGATGAAGACCATGATCATGGTTTTGATGCCGATCGTGTCATCAGTGAGGATGAACAAGGCTTTGTCATGAGTCATGGTGACCACAATCATTACTTCTTCAAGAAGGACTTGACAGCGGAGCAAATTAAGGCAGCTCAGGATCATTTGAAAACACATCATGATGCTGAGCCTGTAAAACCTCTTGCTAAAACAGTAGAGTCTTTCTCAAGAGATGCTAGCGATGAAGAAAAGATTGCTTATATTTCGAAGACCTACGGCGTTCCACTTGAAGCTATTAGAATTTCAAACGGATTCTTTGTCTTTGGAAATCCAGACCAAGCCTACGATCCAACTCATATTCATCCCTACGCTGTTCGTAAGGAACATGTTCGTTTACCGCTACAAACTGGCAATCCAGAACTTGATTTCCTAAATGAACTTTATACGACTGCCTTACGTGATGGTGTGTCTCCTTATAGCTTACAGGTAGAAAATGGTAGTTTTGTGATTCCTCATGGCGACCACAATCACTACATCAAGGTTCAAACCAAGGGCTATGAAGTGGCTTTGAAAAACAAGATTCCAGCTCTCCAATCCAACTACCAACCTGGTGCTTTTGATGAGAAGGCGGTCTTGGCAAAAGTAGACCAACTTCTAGCTGATAGCAGAAGCATCTATAAAGACAAGCCTATCGAACAAAGACAGATTGAGTTAGCCTTAGGTCAGTTTACTGAAAACATGAAGAAACTGGCAACTAACTCTACAGCGGGTTATCTTGCAACACTTGAACTCTTTGATAAGCAATATATCCATATTGATGAAAGTGTCAAACCTGTTGTAACCAGTGCTCTAGATAAGAAATATCAGGCCTTGATTGATAAAATCAATACACTGGATACAGACTCTTATGGACTTCCTAAGAAAGATCTTCTTGTTCGACTTCAAGAAGCTAAATTGGCAAAAGATGAGGCTGGTTTAGCAGCGGTTGAATCACAACTTCAAGCTCTTCAAGACTTTAATGATCGAACAGGTGTTACAACTGTAGAATACATCAAGTATTTCTACGAACACGTAAATGACGGTCGTTTGAGTGATGAACTTCGAAACAAAGTAGCTCAGTTGACTTGGACCTTGTATCAATCTCAATCCTTCCTTAAGGCAGCAGAATTGAACAAATTATTCCCAAGCATCTATCAGGCAAAACAAGAAGTGGAAGAAGCTTTGAAAGCTCAGCCAACTACTTCGAAATCAAGTCAGACAGTTCTAGATACTGAAAAAGTTGATAATCAAAGTGCCAAGACAGCTATTTATGGCTTCTTGAAAGAATTGTACGGAGACTTTATGCCGGAAGAACATGTCAATCATGTTAGCAAGGAAGAAGTAGAAAGCCTCTTGAGCAAGGCAAATCAACTCTTGGAACAAATCCAAGAAGAAGGAATCAGACACTCCTTGGCAGAAGAAGTAGAAAATCTCAAAGCTGCCACAAACAAGGCTGATGCAGATTTGGATGAAGTAAACAGTCAGGTGAAAGACGTCTTGACTCGTATCGCTAGCGCTCTTCAACAAGAGAAGGAAAATGCTGAGCAAGACCCTCAGACACTAGTACTCTATCAAAAACTCTACGATATTCTCATGTCGCTTCACTCTTATTTAGAAAACAACAAGGGTTCTGATGCAGACTTTGATAAAGTGGATGCATTACTAGATCAACTTTCTGCTAAGAGTAAGGATAAAGCCGCTTTACTTGAATTGACAAAAGCTATTCTAGTTTTGAATCAAGAAATCAAGTCAAAAGCTAGCGCAAGTGAGGAAGCAACAACAGCAACAAATGCCGAAGCAAATGGTGATAACACCAGTGCTGAGAACCGACCAAACGTAGCTACAGAGTCTAACAGTGAAACTACTGGCGACGAAAATAAACCAAGCAACACAAGAGATTCTAAACCTGCTGAATCAGCTTCAGAAAAGGAAACAACAGAATCTACAACAAGTACTGGAAATCAAGAAAAACCAGCTCAATAAAAAGAAAGGCGAAGTAGCTGAGCTACCTCGTCTTTTTAGTCTTTATAAGCTACGATACCAATGATGGTATCAACTGCACGTTCCATGGTCTGAAGACTGACGTATTCAAAACGTCCATGCATATTTTCTCCTCCCGCAAAGATATTGGGAGTTGGGATTCCCATAAAGGAAATCTTAGAGCCGTCTGTCCCTCCACGGATTGGTTCGATAATAGGAGTGATACCCAGATCTTCCATAACGGCTTTAGCAATGGTAACTGGAGTCATGTCTTTTTCAATGACTTCTTTCATATTGTAGTACTGGTCTGTCAAGTTTAGGGTGACACGGTCGCTACCAAGTTCTTGATTCATCTTATCAGCGATTGACTGCATAGCTGCTTTACGCGCTTCAAAGGCATCTTTTTCAAAATCACGAATGATGTAGCTTGCACGCGCCTCCTCAACACTACCTGTCACATCCATTAGATGGTAGAAACCTTGGTAACCCTCTGTCAGTTCAGGACGGTCAGTTTCAGGGAGTTGATTATGGAAATCAATTGCTAATTGCAGAGCATTTACCATCTGTCCCTTTGCAGTACCAGGGTGGACATTGCGTCCTTGGAAATGCAATTCAGCACCCGCTGCTGAAAAGGTCTCGTACTGAAGTTCACCTAGTGGGCCACCATCCACTGTGTAGGCAAAATCAACATCAAAATCTTCTGCATCAAATTTATTAGCACCAACACCGATTTCTTCATCTGGACCAAAACCAACACGAATCTCACAGTGTTTGATTTCAGGATGGGCAGTCAGATATTCAATAGCAGTCATAATTTCAGCAATACCAGACTTGTCATCAGCACCTAGCAAGGTTGTTCCATCGGTTGTGATGAGCGTTTGTCCTGGATATTTCTCTAGACTTTTAAAGTCAGCTGGATCGAGTTTGAAACCAGAATTTCCAAGTTCAATCACACCACCATCGTAGTTTTCAATTACCTGTGGATTGACTCCTTCGGCATTAAAATCAGCAGTATCCATGTGAGATATAAAGCCAATCTTACGTGTTAAAGATGGATCATTGGCTGGTAAGGTCCCAATTGCAAAACCATTTGGTAGATAATAAACATTTTGTAATCCAACACGTTTCATTTCAGGAATAAGAATATTGGTTGCGAAATCCACCTGACTCTGCGTACTTGGAGTAGTAGTAGAGTGTTCATCAGAGCGCGTGTTGACCTTAACGTAGGTTAAGAATCGGTCCAAGAGATTGGGGTAAGTCATAAAAAACTCCTTTTGAATTCATTTTTTCCATTGTATCATAGAAATGAGAGAAAAACAAAAGACAGAAGTTAGGGAAATTCGCTATGTTGGCGTTTACTTATTAATGGATAAATGATAAAATAAACTTGATAAAAATATCACAAGGAAGCGATTATGAAAAAAGCAATTTTAATGATGACTTTCGGTTCGCCAGAAGAGATTACCTTTGAAGGTGTGGCTGATTTTTTCACAAATATTCGTCGTGGAGTGAGACCTCAAGACCACGAGATTCAAACTCTCTATGATAATTATGTACGAATTGGCGGCACGCCTCTGCAAAAAATTACCCGAGAAGAGGTTGCCTTAGTAGAAGCTAGACTGGGGAATGAATACAGTGTATATTTTGCTAATAAGTTTTCCAAACCCTTTATTCCAGATGTGATTGGTCAGATGGAAGCAGACGGCATTGAACACTGTATTTGCTTGATTTTGGAGCCCCATTATTCTTTCTACTCTGTCATGGGTTATGAGAAATTTTTAGAAAGCAAGCAAATTCAATTTTTAGTCATTAAGGACTGGTATCAAGAAGAAGCGCTCTTAAACTATTGGGCAGATGAAATTGCTAAGATTTTAAAAGAAGAAGTAAAGCAGGATAGCTTTAAAGTCATCTTTTCAGCCCACAGTGTGCCCATTTTTGCCTTGGATTTTGGTGACCCATATATTGACCAAATTTTCGAAAATAGCAAGCTAGTCGCTGAAAAACTAGGTTTGAGTTCCGAGCAATATACCAACACTTGGCAGAGTGAAAGTGATATCGGGATTCCATGGATTAAGCCAGATGTCTTGGAGTATCTTAAAGAACGGAAAGAACATCCAGACCATTATATTTTTGTACCTATTAGTTTTATCAGTGAGCACATTGAAGTCTTGTTTGACAACGATGTAGAATGTTATGACTTGTGTCAGGAATTGGGGGTGAACTATCATCGTCCACCAATGCCAAATACAGATTCTCGTTTGATTGATGCCTTGGTTAATACCGTCAGAGCTAATGAGGACAAAGAATTTAAGGAATTTCTCCCAGAAGAAGAAACCTTTGATGAGTTAGTTCCTTCAGATGAGACGAAAAATATCTTGGCCGAATCTCAAGATTTACAAATGCCAGAATTTGTGAAAAAATTGATTGAGAAAAAAGGTCGTGAAAATGTTAAGATGCCTTATCTTATTAAGAAAATGCTTGAGAAAGCAGGCAAGTTACCGAAAGAGTAAAGAAAAAAGGATTTAGCTTTGTGCTAGATCCTTTTAATCGATTATTTTTTCTCAAGAAGAGCTTTGATTTCTTGAAGTACTTCCAATTCAGTTGGTCCAGCTGGAGCTTCTTCAACAGTTTCTTCTTTCTTAGTAAGGCTTTGGGCTTTTTCCATAGCTTTAATAACGAAGAAGAGAACAGTACCTACAACAAGGAAGTTGATAATAGCACTCAAGAATTTACCATATGTAACACCATTCCATGCAAGCTCAGCGATGTTTTGTACTTTCGCAGCTTCCAAGGCTGGGTTCAATAGGAGTGGAGTAATGATATCGTTAACAAATGAAGTAACGATTGCACCAAAAGCAGAGGCAATGATCACACCGACAGCAAGGTCAACAACATTACCACGAAGCAAAAATGCTTTAAGATCTTTTAACATTTTCATAATTTCCTTTCAAAAAAATTCTTACTCTTAATTATATATTGATTAAGAAGTTCTTGCAAGCTATATGTAAATTTTTTCTTATTTTTTAAAAATAAATACCTTACTAAAAATGTAATTGAGGATAATTATCAAGAATTGTGAAATAACGGTTTCAATACTATTAACCTTGTCTATATTATTATTAACAAATTGTCCGATAATATTAGGAAACTGTGTCACAAAGAAAAATGTTAAAAACAAGTCTAAAAGAAAAGTAGAAAGACGTGCTATAGTAAATTTTACTAAACGGCTTGGCCAATTCTGCCTAACTTGCTTAAATACAAGTCTATCATTTGTAAAAAAGGCAAAGAGGATACCGATACTATTTGCTAGTCCAGTAGCAAGGAGTTCTCTATGAGTTAGTTGATAAATGACTAATCGGGATAGAATCGAAACAAGAGTAGTTGCTATACCAAAAAAGAGGTAGGCAAAGAGTTCATTATCCAAGAGAATTTGAATACATTTTTTCATGCTTTTAGTATAGCATAAAGCAGGCTATTGTGCTATACTAGTAAGGTTGATTGAATCAACCCTTGGTGCTTAGCTTCTTTCACCAAGCATATTACACGCGGGCAACCGCCAAAGGAGAAAAGATGAAAAAATTAACTATTCGTGATGTTGCAGATATTGCAATCGTTGCTGCTATCTATGTCGTTTTAACTGTCACACCACCCTTAAATGCTATTAGCTATGGTGCTTATCAGTTCCGTATTTCAGAAATGATGAACTTTATGGCTTTTTACAATCCCAAGTACATCATCGGAGTTACTATCGGTTGTATGATTGCCAATTTCTTTAGCTTCGGACTGCTAGATGTCTTTGTTGGTGGTGGTTCAACCTTGGTATTCCTCAGTCTAGGTGTTTGGCTTTTTGCAAAATATAGCAAGGATTACCTCTTTAACGGATTGATTCGAAAAGATCATTTCTTCTTTTCAATCCTCTTTTCAATTTCCATGTTTACTATCGCTGCCGAGTTGAATATCGTAGCGCAATTACCATTTTTCCTTACTTGGTTCACAACAGGAATCGGTGAATTTGCCTCATTAATTATTGGTGCGATTATCATTGGTAAAATTGGTCGTCGAATTGATTTAAGCAAATAGACGAAGACAAGCTAGGTAGCTCTTACTTGGCTTTTTCTTATGGAAAATTTCTAAGGAAACTTGACAAGTTTTTCTAACTATAGTATACTTTTTAGGTAAGCTGATTTAGCTCAGTTGGCAGAGCGCATCCATGGTAAGGATGAGGTCGCCGGTTCAATCCCGGCAATTAGCATATAATAGACATAAAAGCTCTTGAATTACAAGGGTTTTTGTTATGTCTGCATCAAAAGTTTCAAAGATATTTCTATTCAGCTGTGTAAATGAAACTAAAGAGTTTCGTCTGTTGACAAAAGTCATTCTCTTTAGTAGAATAGAAGATGCGATGAGTCGATAGGTAGTCTTCGGGCTACTATTGAGCATAAGGAGGTCATAACGCAGGAGCGGACCTTGATGAGTTGTGTGAACCTGCTCATCACATGAAGATGCCTCTTAGTCCCTGGTCTAACGACTGGGGATTTTTATTTTCCAAAAAATGATGAAAAAGCTTTGCAATTCATGGAAAAAGTAGTATAATACATCTATTATAGAAATTTTTAGAAAATTCCGAAAGAGGTTACTTATGGGATATACAGTTGCTGTAGTCGGCGCGACAGGTGCTGTCGGTGCTCAGATGATAAAAATGTTGGAAGAATCAACACTTCCAATCGATAAAATCCGTTTACTTGCTTCTGCACGTTCAGCAGGCAAGACTTTGAAGTTTAAAGACCAAGATATTACGATTGAAGAAACGACTGAAACAGCTTTTGAAGGAGTTGACATTGCTCTCTTTTCAGCGGGTGGTTCGACATCAGCTAAGTATGCACCATACGCAGTTAAAGCTGGAGCAGTAGTAGTAGATAACACATCTTATTTCCGTCAAAATCCAGATGTTCCTTTGATTGTTCCAGAGGTCAATGCTCACGCACTTGATGCCCATAATGGGATTATAGCTTGTCCTAACTGCTCAACTATTCAAATGATGGTAGCTCTTGAGCCAGTTCGCCAAAAATGGGGCTTGGATCGTATCATCGTTTCAACTTACCAAGCTGTCTCTGGTGCTGGTATGGGAGCGATTCTTGAAACACAACGTGAACTTCGTGAAGTGTTGAATGACGGTGTGAATCCACGTGATTTACATGCAGAAATCTTGCCTTCAGGCGGTGACAAGAAACACTATCCTATCGCCTTTAACGCTCTTCCACAAATCGATGTCTTTACTGACAATGATTACACTTACGAAGAGATGAAGATGACTAAGGAAACTAAGAAAATTATGGAAGATGACAGCATTGCAGTATCTGCAACATGTGTGCGTATTCCAGTCTTGTCAGCTCACTCTGAGTCAGTTTATATCGAAACAAAAGAAGTGGCTCCAATCGAAGAAGTTAAAGCAGCTATCGCGGCCTTCCCAGGTGCTGTTCTTGAAGATGATGTAGCTCATCAAATCTATCCACAAGCCATCAATGCAGTTGGTTCACGTGATACCTTTGTTGGTCGTATCCGTAAAGACTTGGATGCTGAAAAAGGAATCCACATGTGGGTTGTTTCAGATAACCTTCTCAAAGGTGCTGCTTGGAACTCCGTTCAGATTGCGGAAACTCTTCACGAACGTGGATTGGTTCGCCCAACAGCTGAATTGAAGTTTGAAGTAAAATAGTCATATCGTTTAGGAGTTCAGATGAACTCCTTCTTTGAAATAGAGAGGTGTTTTCATGTCTTATCAAGATTTAAAAGAGTGTAAAATCATCACGGCCTTTATTACCCCTTTCCATGAGGATGGTTCTATCAACTTTGATGCCATTCCAGCCTTGATTGAGCATTTGTTGGCCCATCACACAGACGGCATTCTTCTTGCAGGGACGACTGCTGAGAGTCCAACTTTAACCCACGACGAGGAGTTAGAACTCTTTGCAGCTGTACAAAAGATTGTTAATGGACGTGTTCCTTTGATTGCGGGTGTAGGTACCAATGATACACGAGACTCAATCGAATTTGTCAAAGAAGTAGCAGAATTTGGCGGTTTTGCTGCTGGGCTTGCAATTGTTCCTTACTACAACAAGCCTTCTCAAGAAGGGATGTACCAGCACTTTAAGGCCATTGCAGACGCTTCGGACCTACCAATTATCATTTATAACATTCCAGGTCGTGTGGTTGTCGAATTAACTCCAGAAACTATGCTTCGTTTGGCTGACCATCCAAATATCATTGGTGTTAAAGAATGTACCAGTTTGGCTAATATGGCTTACTTGATTGAGCACAAGCCTGAAGAATTCTTGATTTATACAGGTGAGGATGGCGATGCTTTCCATGCCATGAATCTTGGTGCGGATGGGGTTATTTCTGTTGCCTCCCATACAAATGGGGATGAGATGCACGAAATGTTCACTGCAATTGCAGAAAGCGATATGAAGAAAGCAGCGGCTATTCAGCGTAAATTCATTCCTAAAGTCAATGCCCTCTTCTCTTATCCAAGTCCTGCTCCTGTCAAGGCCGTTCTCAACTATATGGGATTTGAAGCTGGTCCAACTCGTCTACCTCTTGTTCCAGCACCAGAAGAAGATGCCAAACGCATTATCAAGGTTGTCGTAGATGGCGACTACGAAGCGACTAAGGCAACTGTAACAGGTGTCTTAAGACCAGATTACTAATAATTACAATAAAATCCATGACCGCAAGAACGATCATGGATTTTTCTTATTTTCCTAAACAGAATTGGCTAAAGAGTTGGGTGATGAGTTCATCAGGAGCTGCATCACCTGTGATTTCTCCGAGAATTTCCCAAGTACGAGTCAAGTCAACTTGAAGCAAGTCAACTGGCATCCCCAGTTCCAGACCTTCGTTAACAGCCTGTAGGCTTTCGACGGCCTTTTCAATCAAGGAAATGTGACGGGCATTAGACAAGTAGGTAGCATCTTGCTCAACCAAACCAGCATTTTCAAAGAAGAGGTTGTTGATTCTCTCTTCAATCTTATCGATGTTTTGGTTTTTAAGAACTGAAATGCGGATGACATCTTCAGGCAGTTCTGAAGTTTCAATCGCTTCAGGAAGATCAGTTTTGTTAAGTAGAATAATGCGATTGGTTTCTTGACTAATTTCAAGCAGTTGTCTGTCTTGAGCTGTCAGCGGTTCACTGGCATTTAACACTAGTAGCACTAAGTCGGCTTCCTTAAGAGCTTTTTTCGAACGCTCAACACCGATTTGTTCCACGATGTCATCCGTTTCACGGATACCAGCTGTATCAATCAATTTGAGAGGAACACCGTTGATGTTGACGTATTCTTCAATGACATCTCGAGTAGTACCAGCAATATCTGTAACGATAGCCTTGTCCTCACGCAAGAGATTGTTGAGAAGGCTGGATTTTCCAACGTTGGGACGTCCGATAATAGCAGTGGAAATTCCTTCCCGAAGGATTTTACCACGACGGGCTGTTCGAAGGAGATTGGTTAGCAATTGCTCAAATTCCATAGTCTTTTCACGGACAACAGCAGTAGTAGCTTCCTCAACATCGTCATACTCAGGATAATCAATATTAACCTCGACTTGGGCAAGTGTGTTAAGGATTTCTTGACGTGTATTATTGATAAGGTCAGAAAGGGAACCATCTAGTTGTTTGACCGCAATGTTCATGGCCTTGTCAGTCTTAGCACGGATGATATCCATCACAGCTTCAGCCTGTGTCAAGTCTACGCGACCGTTTAAAAAGGCACGTTTGGTAAATTCACCAGGTTCAGCCAACCGAGCTCCTTCACGGATAGCTAGCTGGAGAATCTCATTGGTCACCGCAATCCCACCATGGGTGTTAATCTCGATAATATCTTCACGAGTGAAGGTTTTTGGAGATTTCATAGCCCCAATCATGACTTCGTCCATGACTTTACCAGTCAGAGGATCAATAATGTGACCGTAGTTGAGAGTGTGGCTGGCAACCTTGTTCAAGTCTTTTCCTTTAAAAATCTTTTGCGCAATAGCAAAACTTTCTGTTCCGCTCAGGCGGACAATACCAATAGCCCCTTCACCTAGTGGAGTAGAGATAGCAGCGATGGTATCAAATTCACGTGTAATCATAATGTTTCCTTTAATAAATAGCTCTTTTCTTGGAAATTTTTCCAAGTCTCTTTTCAAATTGTAACAAATTTGAACTATTTCTTCAATGGATGCTACTTGGAGATTGAAAAAGCCTAAGCAATTCTGCTTAAGCTAGCTTATTTGGTGCGCATTTCACCTTGTGGGAAGTAAGTTCCTTCTGGCATGTCGTTGATGATGACATGGACAGCTGATTGAGGGGCTCCAGTGTTACGGACAACAGCTTCCGTTACTTCCTTAGCAAGAGCTTTCTTTTGCTCGAGCGTGCGTCCTTCAAATAAATCGATGCGTACAAATGGCATAATAGCTTCCTCCACTAGTTTTTGATTTCTTCTATTTTACCACATTTTGCCGTTTAAAGCTTAAGAAAATTATGATATACTAGAATGTAGCAAAAATTTAGAAATGGACGTGAAGCAAGAAACATGGCACAGTTGTATTATCGTTATGGGACCATGAACTCTGGAAAGACAATCGAGATTCTCAAGGTGGCCTATAACTATGAGGAGCAAGGAAAAGGTGTTGTGATTATGACCTCAGCTCTGGATACGCGTGATGGTGTTGGCTATGTGTCGAGTCGGATTGGTATGAAACGCCCTGCCATTGCGATTGAGGAGTCAACGGATATCTTTGGATTTATCCGAGATTTACCGGAGAAACCATACTGTGTTTTGGTCGATGAAGCCCAGTTTCTCAAACGTCATCATGTTTATGACCTAGCTCGTGTTGTTGATGAGTTAGATATACCCGTCATGGCTTTTGGTTTGAAAAATGATTTTCGCAATGAACTGTTCGAAGGTTCCAAATATCTCTTGCTTTTAGCAGATAAAATCGATGAGATTAAAACCATCTGTCAGTATTGTAAGAAAAAGGCGACCATGGTATTACGAACTCAGGATGGACTGCCCGTTTACGATGGAGAACAGATCCAGATTGGTGGAAATGAAACCTATATTTCAGTTTGCCGTAAACATTATTTTGCCCCTGAAATCAATAAGGAGAATGAAGAAAAATGAACATCTATGATCAACTACAAGCTGTAGAAGACCGTTATGAAGAATTAGGAGAATTGCTGAGTGACCCTGATGTAGTGTCTGACACCAAGCGTTTCATGGAGCTTTCAAAAGAAGAAGCTTCAACTCGTGACACGGTAACAGCCTACCGTGAGTATAAACAAGTCCTTCAAAACATCGTCGATGCTGAAGAAATGATTAAGGAATCAGGCGGAGATGCGGACTTGGAAGAAATGGCCAAGCAAGAGCTCAAAGATGCCAAGGCTGAAAAAGAAGAATACGAAGAAAAACTCAAAATCTTGCTTCTTCCAAAGGATCCAAACGATGACAAGAATATCATCCTTGAAATCCGTGGAGCAGCTGGTGGAGATGAAGCAGCTCTCTTTGCTGGAGATTTGCTAACCATGTACCAAAAGTATGCGGAAGCCCAAGGCTGGCGTTTTGAAGTCATGGAAGCCTCTATGAATGGCGTCGGTGGTTTCAAAGAAGTGGTTGCTATGGTTTCGGGTCAATCTGTATATTCTAAGCTTAAGTACGAATCAGGTGCCCACCGTGTGCAACGTGTTCCTGTGACAGAAAGCCAAGGCCGTGTTCATACTTCGACAGCGACAGTTCTTGTCATGCCTGAAGTCGAAGAAGTAGAATACGATATTGATCCAAAAGACCTTCGTGTTGATATCTATCACGCCTCTGGTGCTGGTGGACAGAACGTCAATAAGGTTGCGACTGCCGTTCGTATCGTTCACTTGCCAACCAATATCAAAGTTGAGATGCAGGAAGAACGTACCCAGCAGAAAAACCGTGAGAAGGCCATGAAAATCATCCGTGCGCGTGTTGCTGACCACTTTGCTCAGATTGCTCAGGATGAACAAGACGCTGAGCGTAAGTCAACAATCGGTACTGGTGACCGTTCAGAACGGATTCGTACTTATAACTTCCCACAAAACCGTGTCACAGACCACCGTATCGGTTTAACCCTCCAAAAACTAGATACCATCTTGTCTGGTAAATTGGATGAAGTTGTAGATGCCTTGGTTCTTTATGACCAAACACAAAAATTAGAAGAATTAAATAAATAATGAAATTAGCTCAATTATTTTCAGATTTTGAAGAAGAATTGATAAGACAAGGAGAGGAAGCTGAAAGCCTCTCTTTTGTCTATCGTAGCTTGAAAAATCTCTCTTTTACAGATTTCGTTTTTGCCCTCCAGCAGGAAGTGGCGGAAGAGGAAGAAGTATTTGTAAAAGGAATTTTCCAACAGTTAGCAGCTCATAAACCGGCACAGTACATCATTGGACAGGCAGATTTTTATGGAATGCAGTTAAAAGTTGATGAGCGAGTATTGATTCCTCGTCCAGAAACAGAGGAGTTGGTGGGGCTTATTCTGGCTGAAAATCCTGAGACGAATCTTTCAGTTCTGGATATTGGAACAGGTAGTGGAGCTATTGCTCTCGCTCTAGCAAAAAACAGACCAGATTGGTCAGTGACAGCAGCAGATATTTCCCAAGATGCTTTAGATTTAGCTAACGAAAATGCTAAAAATCAAAATCTTCAAATATTTTTAAAAAAATCTGACTGTTTTACAGAAATTTCTGAAAAATATGATATAATTGTTTCCAATCCACCCTATATCTCTCGTGAAGATGAGTCAGAGGTCGGCTTGAATGTTTTGCATTCGGAGCCTCATCTAGCTCTCTTTGCAGATGAGGATGGCCTAGCTATTTACCGTAGAATTGCGGAAGATGCAAAAGACTATCTCAAAGATGGTGGTAAGATTTACCTTGAAATTGGATACAAGCAAGGTCAAAGTGTTCCCGAACTTTTTAGGAAACATCTTCCTGAAAAAAGAGTTCGAACACTCAAGGATCAATTTGGTCAAGATAGGATGGTCGTGGTTGATGATGGACAGGATTAGACAAGAGTTGGAAAATGGTGGAGCTGTCGTTCTACCTACAGAGACAGTTTACGGTCTTTTTGCCAAGGCTCTAGACGAAAAAGCAGTTAATCATGTATACCAGATTAAACGTCGTCCCAGAGACAAGGCACTCAATCTCAATATTGCCTCTTTAGAGGATATCTTGCACTTTTCAAAGAATCAGCCAACTTATCTTCAAAAACTTGTCGAGACCTTTTTACCAGGTCCCTTGACCATTATCCTTGAAGCCAATGACCGAGTTCCCTATTGGGTCAATTCTGGTCTTGCAACTGTTGGATTTCGAATGCCTAGTCATCCCATTACCCTTGATTTGATTCGAGAGACGGGGCCCTTGATTGGGCCGTCTGCCAATATTTCAGGTCAGGCAAGTGGAATAACCTTTGAACAAATTCTGAAGGATTTTGACCAAGAGGTTCTGGGTCTAGAAGACGATGCTTTTCTAACTGGACAGGATTCAACTATTTTGGATTTGTCTGGAGACAAGGTGAAAATCTTACGCCAAGGAGCGATTAAGCGAGAAGATATTCTTGCTCGGTTGCCAGAGATTTCTTTTGAGGAGGAATGAGATGCTAAGAGATTTAAGAGAAACTGATGTGAAAGTCATTTGTGAAATTAACCAAGAGGCTTTGGGCTATTCTTTTAGTCCAGAGGACACGTCTAGTCAACTAGCTAGACTGTCTCAGGATTCCCATCATTTCCTACTTGCTTATGAGGATGAAGCTAGTCATGTCTTACTTGGCTATGTCCACGCTGAGGTCTATGAATCACTTTATTCTAAAGCAGGATTTAATATTTTAGCCTTAGCAGTTTCACCTCAAGCGCAAGGTCAAGGTATTGGTAAAAGTTTACTGCAAGGGTTGGAAGAAGAAGCAAAAAGACGTGGTTACGGGTTTATCCGCTTAAACTCTGCCGATCATCGTCTGGGTGCTCATGCATTTTATGAAAAAGTTGGTTATACTTGTGATAAAGTGCAAAAACGATTTATTCGCATCTTTTAGTTTATTTTCTTATTGTAAAACAAACTAAAGGAGCAGTTACACTATAAAGGAGAAGACCTATGATTTTTGACAAAGATGATTTTAAAGCATACGATGCTGATCTCTGGAATGCTATTGCCAAAGAAGAAGAACGCCAACAAAATAATATCGAGTTGATTGCTTCGGAAAACGTAGTTTCCAAGGCTGTTATGGCAGCTCAAGGGTCTATCTTGACGAATAAATATGCCGAAGGCTACCCAGGCCGCCGTTACTATGGTGGAACTGATGTGGTAGATGTGGTAGAAACTCTAGCCATTGAACGTGCAAAAGAAATTTTCGGTGCTAAATTCGCCAACGTCCAACCTCACTCAGGAAGCCAAGCCAACTGTGCGGCTTACATGGCCTTGATTGATCCAGGTGATACCGTTATGGGGATGGATTTGGCAGCAGGTGGACACTTGACCCACGGAGCTCCTGTCAGCTTCTCAGGTCAAACTTATAACTTTGTGTCTTATAGTGTGGACCCTGAAACAGAACTCTTGGACTTTGATGCTATCTTGAAACAAGCCCAAGAAGTAAAACCAAAATTGATTGTAGCAGGTGCTTCAGCCTATTCTCAAATTATCGACTTTTCAAAATTCCGTGAAATTGCAGATGCCGTTGGTGCTAAGCTCATGGTAGATATGGCTCATATCGCTGGTTTGGTGGCAGCTGGTCTACACCCAAGCCCAGTACCATACGCTCATATCACTACAACAACGACCCACAAAACCCTTCGTGGACCACGTGGTGGTTTGATTTTGACCAATGATGAAGACTTAGCTAAGAAAATCAATTCAGCTATTTTCCCTGGTATCCAGGGTGGTCCTTTGGAGCACGTTGTGGCGGCTAAAGCTGTTTCCTTCAAAGAAGTTTTGGATCCAGCCTTCAAGGAATATGCTGCCAATGTTATCAAGAACAGCAAGACTATGGCAGATGTCTTCTTGCAAGACCCTGATTTCCGTATTATTTCTGGAGGAACTGAAAACCACCTCTTCCTAGTGGATGTGACTAAGGTTGTAGAAAACGGAAAAGTTGCTCAAAACTTGCTTGATGAAGTCAATATTACCCTAAATAAAAACTCAATCCCTTACGAAAGCTTGTCACCATTCAAGACAAGTGGTATTCGTATCGGAGCAGCAGCTATTACTGCACGTGGATTTGGTGAAGAAGAAAGTCGCAAAGTGGCTGAGCTCATCATTAAAACCCTCAAGAATGCAGAAAATGAGGCTGTATTAGAAGAAGTGAGAAGTGCAGTCAAAGAATTAACAGATGCCTTCCCATTATACGAGGACTAAAACTTTTATGGACATTTATATTAAGAAAGCTATTATCCATCAGTTCAGTCCGGATGATACCGAGCTGTTCCTAGCGGATAAGTTTCTCAATATTACTCCAAAAATCGAAGAATACTTGCGTAAAAAAATTGAACGTGTGTATTCAGATGAAGCTAAGACTGGGATTTTCGAAGAAGAAAATCCCTTCTTCAATCACATCACAGACGATTTGTTGGAGACATCAGTAACACTGGCTAATCTCTGGAAAGAAGAGTTCAGTATTTCTGAAAATCTAAAGACCAATGACTTGATTTTTGTGCAATTTTCTAAAGAAGGTGTAGAACATTTTGCTTTCTTACGAATTGCCCTGCGGGAGACCTTGACTCACCTCGGTGGAGAAGTTGATAATCCAATCAAGCTGACTCAGAATAACCTGCCTGGATTTGGAACGGGTGCTGACGAAGCCTTGGTGGTCAATCTTCAGAGTCGCAAGTATCATCTGATTGAAAAACGAATCAAGTACAACGGGGCTTTCTTGAACTATTTTTCAGAAAATCTCCTTGCCGTAGCCCCTAAAATTTCACCTAAGAAATCTATCAAAGAACTGGAAAAAACAGCTCAGAGAATTGCTGAGACTTTTAACACAGATGATTTTCAATTTCAATCTAAGGTCAAATCGGCGATTTTTAACAATCTGGAAGAAAGTAATGAATTATCGCCTGAGAAATTGGCTAACGACCTTTTTGATAACAATCTGACTGCTCGTTTGAGCTTTATTGATCAAGTCAAAGAAGCCGTACCAGAGCCTGTTCAATTTGATGAAATTGATGCCAGTCGTCAGCTTAAAAAATTTGAAAACCAAAAACTTTCCTTGTCAAATGGAATTGAGCTCATCGTTCCCAATAACGTCTATCAAGACGCTGAGTCTGTTGAGTTTATCCAAAACGACAATGGAACCTACTCTATCTTAATCAAAAATATCGAGGATATCCAAAGTAAATAATGTTTAAACGAATTCGAAGAGTGCTTGTGCTAGCAGTCTTCCTTTTTGCTGGCTATAAAGCTTACCGTGTTCATCAAGATGTCAAGCAAGTCATGACCTATCAACCCATGGTGCGAGAAATCTTGAGTGAAAAAGACACCCCAGCAAACGAAGAGCTTGTGCTCGCTATGATTTATACCGAAACAAAAGGAAAAGAAGGCGACGTCATGCAGTCTAGTGAGTCTGCAAGTGGTTCCACCAATACCATCAATGATAATGCCTCTAGCATTCGGCAAGGTGTTCAAACTCTGACAGATAACCTCTATCTGGCCCAGAAGAAGGGTGTTGATGTCTGGACAGCTGTTCAAGCCTATAATTTTGGACCTGCCTATATCGATTTTATCGCTCAAAATGGTAAGGAAAACACCCTAGCACTGGGCAAACAGTACTCTCGTGAGACTGTTGCTCCCTTGCTTGGCAATACCACTGGAAAGACTTATAGTTATATTCATCCCATTTCCATTTTTCATGGAGCCGAACTCTATGTAAATGGAGGAAACTATTATTATTCTAGACAGGTTCAACTCAACCTTTACATCATTAAATGTTTCACTCTCTTTTCGACATCTGGCTAGTCCAGGTGTTTTTGTTATAAGTTTTCTTTAAGATAGATATATTACTCTAGAAAGGTAAAGGAGGAAATTCCCTATGAGAAAGAAACTCTTTCTGACTAGTGCTGCGGTCTTGTGGGCAGTAACAGCTATGAATAGTGCCCATGCAGCAACAGATGTTCAAAAAGTTATCGATGAAACCTACGTCCAACCTGAATATGTCCTAGGTTCTTCATTATCTGAAGACCAAAAAAATCAAACTTTAAAAAAACTAGGCTACAATGCCTCAACAGATACTAAAGAACTCAAGACTATGACGCCTGATGTCTATTCTAAAATCATGAATGTGGCCAATGACTCTAGTTTACAATTGTATTCATCAGCCAAGATTCAAAAACTAGGTGACAAGTCGCTACTTGAGGTCAAGATTGAAACACCAGAAAACATCACTAAGGTGACGCAGGATATGTACCGCAATGCGGCCGTAACTTTGGGTGTGGAACACGCAAAAATCACTGTAGCAGCACCTATTCCCGTTACAGGAGAAAGTGCTTTAGCAGGGATTTATTATTCGCTAGAAGCTAATGGAGCCAAGGTGCCACAAGCCAACAAAGAGTTGGCTCAAGAAGAGTTGAAGGCTTTGTCCGATATCAATGCTGAAAACAAGGACAAGTCAGGCTATGATGCTAATAAATTAAACGTTGCTCTAGCCGATATCAAGTCAGGACTCGCCAAAGCTAAAGAAAGCAAGGGAAATCTGACAGAGGAAGATGTCCGCAAGATTGTTGAAGATACCTTGAAAAATTACAAACTCGATCAGGTTATAACAGGAAACCAGATCAATATTATCATCAATTTTGCTTTGAATCTTTCAAAGAGTGATATCCTCAGCAATGCAGATTTCACTAAAACCTTGAATGACCTTAAACAAAGTATTGTTTCACAAGCTGGCGACAGTTTTAAAAATATCAACCTTAACTTTGATGCTGATAAGGCGCTAGAGGACGGTGGTAACTTCTTAAGCTCCTTCTGGCAAGCCATTGTCAACTTCTTCAAGAGTTTTGGTTCTTAAGAAATTTCATGGTATAATAGATGGTAACCGTAACGTTGCCGTCTTTTTTGTCGGCCAATAGAAAGAGAAGAGAATGTTAAAGAAAAATGATATTGTAGAAGTTGAAATTGTTGACTTGACCCATGAAGGTGCAGGCGTGGCCAAGGTGGATGGTTTGGTCTTTTTTGTAGAGAATGCTTTACCGAGTGAAAAAATCCTCATGCGAGTCCTCAAGGTCAATAAAAAGATTGGTTTTGGGAAAGTTGAAGAATACCTTGTCCAGTCACCACACCGTAACCAAGATTTAGATTTGGCTTATCTGCGTTCAGGAATCGCGGATTTGGGTCATCTTGCCTATCCAGAACAGCTCAAATTTAAAACCAAGCAAGTTAAGGACAGTCTATACAAGATTGCTGGGATTAGAGATGTAGAGGTCGCTGAAACACTAGGTATGGAAAATCCAGTCAAGTACCGTAACAAAGCACAGGTCCCTGTCCGTAGAGTGAATGGTATCTTGGAGACAGGATTTTTCCGTAAGAATTCCCATGACCTCATGCCTCTAGAAGATTTCTTTATCCAAGCTCCTGTGATTGATGAGGTAGTAGTAGGACTACGTGACTTGCTCCGTCGTTATGACCTGAAACCTTATGATGAAAAG
Organism: bacterium; assembly: GCA_905221245.1. Taxonomy (GTDB): domain Bacteria; phylum Bacillota; class Bacilli; order Lactobacillales; family Streptococcaceae; genus Streptococcus. The sequence goes on along the minus strand of CAJNCK010000002.1, from coordinate 225,217 downwards.
GAACAAGCTGGCTTGATTCGAAATCTTGTGGTGCGTCGTGGCCATCATTCAGGGCAAATCATGGTTATCTTGGTGACAACCCGTCCTAAAATTTTCCGAGTAGAACAGTTGATTGAACAATTGATTAAGCAGTTCCCAGAAATCGTATCAGTTATGCAAAATATCAATGACCAAAATACTAATGCTATTTTCGGGAAAGAATGGCGTACGCTTTATGGTCAAGATTACATTACGGACCAAATGTTGGGAAATGATTTCCAAATCTCTGGACCAGCCTTTTACCAGGTCAATACTGAAATGGCAGAGAAGCTCTACCAAACAGCTATTGACTTTGCTGAATTAAAAGAAGATGATGTGGTTATCGATGCTTATTCTGGTATTGGAACAATTGGCCTCTCTGTTGCGAAACATGTCAAGGAGGTCTATGGTGTTGAAGTAATTCCAGAAGCGGTTGAGAATAGCAAGAAGAATGCCCAATTAAACAATATTTCAAACGCCCACTATGTCTGTGATACAGCCGAAAATGCCATGAAAAATTGGCTTAAAGATGGAATTCAACCAACCGTTATCTTGGTTGATCCTCCACGCAAGGGCTTAACCGAAAGCTTTATCAAGGCAAGCGCTCAAACAGGAGCAGACCGCATCGCTTATATCTCATGCAATGTTGCAACCATGGCGCGTGATATCAAACTCTACCAAGAGTTGGGATATGAGTTGAAGAAAGTACAGCCAGTTGACTTATTCCCGCAAACGCATCACGTGGAGTGTGTAGTGTTGCTGGTAAAAGCTTAGAAACCTTGTAACGAAAGGGATAATGAAAAGGCCTTGATATCAAGGCCTTTTTGTTGTAAAAGGGGTAAGTATCAGAGTGAGAGTACAAGTTGAGTTCCTGGATGTGATAACCTGATAGGCTGTCAATCTATTGGCATAAAACTTAGAAGGTGTAACCTACTTCCATAGTTTAGGAGTTTGAGGGAATAGCAAAAACTTCGTCTATTATTGATATTTTATATATGAATTTTTAACATAATACTATAAATGAATACTGATTTGTAGTAAAATATAAATAATAAAAATAAAGGAGAACTACTATGGTTAAAGGGTTCCAAAGTCCCATAACAATAAAGGAAGCAATGGATAAGATTGATGAAAATAAATTTGTTTTGCCAGGTATCCAGAGACGGTTTGTCTGGCAACTTGAACAAATCGAATTATTATTTGATAGTCTCATGAGAGGGTATCCAATGAACTCACTTATGTTATGGGAAATAACAGATCCTAAAATAAAAAATGAATATAATTATTATTCTTTTTTGAGGAAATATCAAGAAAGATTTGGTGTAGAGAATGAATTAATTAGTAAAACGGCATCAGATGCTGATTTTTTTGCTGTTATTGATGGACAACAGCGATTGAACAGTTTATATATTGGATTGAAAGGAAGCTATACTGTAAAAAAGCCACATAGAAAGTGGATTAATAAATCAGATCACTTTGATGAAAAATTTTTGTACTTGGATCTATCATCAAAATTTGAAAGGGAGTCAGATATTGATAGGGCATTTAATTTTAGATTTTTAACTCAAAATGAAGTAAATGAAGGCGATAAATATTGGTTTAAGGTTGGAGACATACTAAATTTTAATAAAGACTTAGCATTATTTCAATTTTTGGAAGAACAAGAAAAAATTTTGGATAAAGATTATGCATACGAGTTATTAGTTCAATTAAATGATATTATAAAGAAAGATAGAATATTAAATTACTACCAAGAAGATGAACAAGATTTAGATAAGATTTTAGATATTTTTATTAGGACTAACGATGGAGGAACTAAGCTAACTTTTTCTGATTTGCTTATGTCAGTTTTAACAACTCATTGGAAAGAAAGTCGTGATGAATTTGACGAACTGATTAAAGATATTAGAAATTTTGGTGATTTCAATATTAGTTCAGATTTAATTATCAAATCAATCTTGGTAATATATTCGTCAGACATAAAAAATAGGGTGAAGAATTTTGACCAGGAATTACTGAGGAGGGTAATTAAAGAATGGGATCGCATAAAGATAGTTATTGCAAATGTTTTCCAAATGTTTTATAAGATGGGATTCAATAGTCAGACTTTCCCCTCATTAAATGCTGCAATACCAATAATTTATTTTGTGTATAAACATGAAATGGAACATGAGATAATAAAAACTAGATTCCTAGGAACACAAAACCATAAGTCAATAAAGAAATGGTTAATTCTTGCGTTCCTAAAGAGAGTTTTTGGTGGCCAAGCTGATACAGTGCTCTTGGAACTTAGAAAAATAATAAATGAACAAAATGATGGACAATTTCCACTTCAATCAATTATTGATAAAGCCAAATCCCATCCAACGAAGAACTACAATTTTGATTCAGAATTTATTGATGATTTGTTTGAACGTACATATGATCGGGATATATTCTTTGTTTTATCTTTATTTTATCCAGACCTAGATTACTACAATCAAAACTTCCATGTTGACCATCTTCATCCACAAACTTTATTTAAACAGAAAAACTCGGAGTATAGTGAGCTGATTAGTCGTGTCTCTAATAATTGGAATAAACTTGGAAATCTGCAATTACTGAACAGTGAGTTGAATACTGCAAAAAATGATAAATTGTTGAAGTTATGGGTGGAAGAAAATGATGTTTCTAGACAGCAACTATTTATTTCTAATGAAACTAGCTTGGAGTTTTCAGACTTTGAAGATTTCTACAAAGATAGGGTTTCTTGTATGAAAGCAAAACTTAAGGCTTTATTAGAATAGTTTTGTTACACAGTATCATGCCCAAATCACTTTTACTCGCTTTCGTCAATTAGTATAGAATGAAAATGTTCCGCCCATGAGATAGGACTCTCAGAATGAGGAGGGAAACCGACGAAATGATAAGGTAAGTCCGAACCGCTGAGTGCGTGGCACTGCTCTTCCGATTTGAGACAGCGAAAAGTAGAAGGGAATGGTATTGGTATCAATCAATGAGTAACAAAGTAACAGCATGATTCGAAACATTTGCTTGTAATTTGCGGAGGAACATCAATATGGATGGAATAACAAAAGATTTTATAAAAACGGCTAAACTAATGAAACAATTATGGCCCCAATTGACCGATAAAGAAGCTATTGATGAAGTAAAAAGATATACGAATGGCAAAAATACTGCAATCTTTACTGAAGTTGAAGGTGACACAATTGTAGGTCTAGCACTATGTTCACTCAGATTTGATTATGTTGAAGGTTGTAAATATAGTCCTGTTGGATTCTTAGAAGGGATTATTGTCGACGAGGAATATCGTTTAAAGGATATTGCTAAAAATCTCTGTACAAAATGTGAGGAATGGGCGAAAAATAAAGGATGTAAGGAATTTGCAAGTGACTGTACTTTAACGAATACGGATTCTATAAGATTTCATCTCAATATTGGATTTCAGGAGGTAAATAGAATTATTCATTTTAAGAAGAAATTATAATTTCATAATGTGGTCAAAATTTATATATCTTTAGAAAGTGTGAAAGATTGGACGAACAAATTTTTTTGATGGGTGGAAATCCGCCGATTAAGAACCATACGATTGTTAATAAAATTGTGTCATCAAGGAAGATCGAAAGAATTGTTATTTTTACAGTTTATCGAGAAAATTGGGAACCGTACATGAAAAAGTACACGGAAGTTTTCCGAAGCCATTTTTCTAACCTAAACACTGATTACTTACTCTTGGATACTGAGCAGATTAATTTTGATAGCTATCTAGATGCTGATCTAGTTATTATCGGTGGTGGAAATACGGAAAAGTATTTAGCTACTTACGTCAACCAGCAGTTCAAAAATTATATCGATCGTATGCTGAATAAAGGGGCGAAAGTTATGGGATTTTCTGCAGGAGCCCTATTATTAGGAGAAAAAGTCTATGTTTCACCTAATGATAATTCAGATCATCAGATAAAGATAAAAATGGATTAGGACTCTTTAGTCAGTTTTTAATTAGTGTCCATTATGATTCCTGTAATGATAAAGATGATAAGGAGAGAGCTGAAGAACTCGTTAATGTTCCCATAATTCCACTAAATGATCATTCCTGTCTTGTATTGGATAAACTTGGAAACATCACAGAGAAAATTGACTAGTTTTAATCATGCGAATCTGAATCTACGAAACTAAAGTATTGACGAAATGAATAATGAAAAGCCTTGATTGTAAGGCTTTTTTTGTTTTTTATGATAGAATATAGGTAGTTATAATCGAGAGCAACTAAGAAGCAGTAACAAATATTACATATAAAATAATAAAAATAAGGAAGATAAAATGACAGAAATTGACAAAAAGAATTTAAAAAATTATCTTTATTGTACATTTGGAATTACTTATATAGCTTGGGGGCTTTTTGCCATATTTACTCAATCTCATATTTTGGGATTAGAAACATTTATAGGGAGAATGTTACATATAGTAGGTGCACTTGGTCCAGCTATTGCAAGTGGCTTTTATTTGAAAAGGAATAATATAAAATTTAATCATTTTGTATTTAATAAAAGAAAAAATAGTAGTATTTATTTCATTATTCATTTGTTAGCAATTTTGATACTATTCTCTATATCTTCCTTAGAATTAAACGGAGTATCAATTTATCTGATGCCATTATTCTTTATACAACTAATTTTTTTTGGTGGTGGACATGAAGAATTAGGATGGAGAGGAATATTACAGCCATTACTTGATAAAAAATATACTTATTGGCAATCTAATTTGATTGTAGGATCAATTTGGGGGATTTGGCATCTGCCTTTATGGTTTATAGTTGGAGAAAGTCATCAAGGATTTCCTTTTATTTTATTTTTTATATATACATTATTTTTAAGTTTTGTTTTAGGGCTTCTTTACCGTCAAACGAAATCTGTGGGATACTGTATATTATTTCATGCGTTCGCAAATTTGTTAAATCTCTATTTTGTGTTAAAAATTAATGTTATTTTTATCATCATTTTTATTGGTTATTTGATTTATACAATATTGGCTAGTAATAGAATTAGTAAGGAAAAGTAATTTTAACTTTAGATTAGTATATCCATTATTGAAAGTAACGATTTGCTAATTAGATGATCTATGTTAGAGAATTATCTATTATAATTTAAAGTGGAGTGATGAATGCCGTTTCTTTTGAAGTGGTGAAAATCTTTCCGTTCCACAGTATCATTCTAAAATGATTTTTACTGCCTTTTGTTTATTAGTATAAAAGAAAAATATTTTCATATGTGGAGGCGGTAGTTTTGATGTTAAAAGTTGCAACCAGTGAATAAATGAAGTGTAGAAAATAAAGGCTTGTTCAATTCAATATATGATGAATTACCGGCACCCAAACCAAAGAAAAAGAAATAATTAAATTAGAAGTTGTAGGGGGAAGAATGAGAATCGGAGTTATTCAAGCAAGTTCGCAAGCGAGCAAAAATCAAATAATCTATGATGCTGTATTAAAGTATGCTCCAAAGAAATCTGAGGTTATAAATTTTGGCTGTACGATGGAAGAAAATGAAAAATACTCGTATATAGAAATTTCTATTCTTATAGGTATCTTGTTGGCAAGTAGGACAGTTGATTTCGTTGTTACGGGCTGTTCTTCTGGACAAGGAATGATGCTTGCTTGTAATAGTATGCCTGATGTCATTTGCGGGTATGCACCTACACCGAATGATGCCTATTTATTCGCTCAGATTAATAATGGAAATGCGATATCATTACCATTAGGTGAAGATTATACATGGTCAGGTACTGAAAATCTTGAAAGAACAATAGAAGCTCTTTTCTCGGAGCCATTTGGGCAAGGATACCCCAAAAGTGAGGCAGAGAGAAAGGTAAGAGATGCCGAGAAACTTAAAGAAATAAGAAGAATCGGGCAGGTTCAGTTTGAAGAATTCGCAAATGTACTAGATATATCATTATTTGAATCGATAAATAGGAAACAGAATGTAATTCAGAATGTAAAGGCGTATGGGAAGAAAGAAATAGCTGATTTAATGAAATGAGTAAATCACAGTTTGTCGGGGTAATACCTTTTAACGATAACCTTATGCTATCGTTAAAAGGTTTATAGACATGTTCACTTGGCATACATAGTGTTTACTCGTTTTATGTCGAGTGTGTGGTACTGCTTTTAAGTGCTGATCGAACAAGGAAAATTAGCTAGTGAAAGTCCTACAGTAAGGAGTTCAAACATGAAATTCCATGAATTTGGGGATAAGAATTTACCTCCTATTTTACTGATACATGGTGGTGGCAGTTCTTGGTGGAATTATCTTCGTCAAGTACGAATCTTAAAAGAAGAATACCGTATTATTCTACCCACTTTGAATGGCCACGGCGAGGAATATCAACTTGATTATGTTTCTACTGAAGATTCTGCCTTGGAAATCTTGGACTATATCAAAGCAAACTGTGGTGGGAAATTGTTTGCAATCGGTGGTGTTTCACTTGGTGGTCAAATTGCCATGGAGCTTTTGTCTTTAGACAGTGAAATTGCTGAGAAGGCCATCATAGAGGGAAGCCTCTGTATTCCTCAACCAATGTTATCTAAAATCAGCATCTTTCTAGTGTCTCTATTTGGTAAACTGATGTTCAATAAATTCTCTTGCAAACTTCAGTTAAGCATGATGAACAAACTCTATCCTAAACTAGCTTATCCAAAGGAAATAAAAGCTTATTATTTGGAGGATCTGCCAAGGACGCCTGTCAAAACATTGGTGACCATTTACAAAAACTATATGGGGCATTACAAGCTGAAAGATATGATTTCTGCTAGCAAGGCTCAGGTTCTGTATATCTATGGTGAAAAAGAATTGAACTGTGTGAAAGAATCAGCGAAATTATTTCATCAGCTACATGCAAATACAATTTTGTATGAAGCAAAGGGCTATAATCACGGCTATTTGTCAGCTTACCTGCCTCAAGAGTGGATTGATTTGGTGGCACCATTTTTAAAGAGTGAACCATTGGGAATGTGTAATAAATCTGATATGTCACAAGGAGGAATCTTATGCTAGTAGCAATTATTGGAGATACTGTCGGTTCTGTTTACGAGTGGAACAATATCAAAACTAAGGACTTTCCTTTATTACGGAAGGACTGTTTTTTCACTGACGATACGATTATGACTTATGCTGTTGATGGTAAAAACGTATAAAACTGTGAACGAAAGTGATTAAGAAAAGCCTTGATTGTAAGGCTTTTTGTTATATAAAAAATTTAAAGTGAAAAGGAATCAATTTAAACAATAATGTGTCTCATACAGATTGTTAAATATTGAACTTATATAGCTGTTATGGTATAATATAAACAGATAAAACAGAAATAACAGTTGGATAGTTAGGAGGATATAGAGGGTGAATATACAGATTGATAATTCAAGTGATAATCCGATTTATTTACAGATTAAAAATCAAATAAAGGCTCAGATTATTTTGGGAGAATTAAAGGTTGGCGAGCAATTACCATCAATCAGATTTTTAGCTAAAGAACTTCGAGTGAGTATGATAACTGCTAAAAGAGCTTTTGATGATCTAGAACTTGATGGTTTCATTAATTCAGTTCAAGGTAAAGGTAATTTTGTTGCAGCTCAAAATAAAGAGCTTATTCGAGAAGAATATTTGAAACGAATCGAATCAAAAATGCAAGATATTCTTGAGCTTTCAGCGATTGCAGGTGTTACCAATGATGAGTTGGTAGAGATGTTTAGTAGTTATATGGAGGGAAAATATGAGTGATTTTGCTATTGAAATCAAAAACTTGGTTAAAAAATTTGATGACTTTACATTAGGACCGATAGATTTTTCTATTCCTAAAGGCTCTATTGTCGGATACATTGGCCAAAACGGGGCTGGTAAAAGTACAACCATAAAATTATTGTTAGGATTACTTAAGAAAGACTCAGGAGAAATTAAAATTTTAGGTTATGATAATCCTAATAGTCTTGAATTGAAAGATAAAATTGGAGTAGTGTTTGATGATTTATTAGTGCCGGAAGAAATGACACTCGTTGATTTGGAAAAATTTTGTTCAAGGGTATATTCAAAATGGGACAGAGAATTTTTCTATCAATTAAAAAAGAAATTTAAATTATCTGAAAAACAGGCTATTCAAAGTTATTCTCGTGGAATGAGAATGAAATTATCGATGGCAGTAGCTTTATCTCATAAAGCAGAAATTCTCATTTTGGATGAAGCTACAAGTGGATTGGATCCGATTGTACGGGACGAAATTTTAGATTTTCTTCTTGACTTTATTCAAGATGAAAATCATACAATTTTAATATCGTCACATATCCTATCAGATTTAGAGAAAGTGGCGGATTATATTGCTTTTATCAATGATGGTAAAGTACTTTTTGTTGAATCAAAGGATGAACTCAAAGAAAACTATGCTATCTGTACTTTATCTAATGAAGAAGTTAAAAATCTTGATGAGGAAGCTATAATTGGGAGAAGGATACACGCATTTGGACAAGAGATGCTTGTTAAAAGAAATTTTATTCCAGATGGAATCAGATTACAAAAACCTTCTATCGAAGATATTATGATATATTTTTTGAAAGGAGATAAAAGATAATGACTGCATTGATATTAAAAGATATAGCTACTTTAAAGAAAACACTACTATTAACGATTACTCTCTGTATTGCACTCATTGTTTATGGGGTATATGAAAATGAAATTTTTATGATACCGCTTATTTGTACTATGATACCGTTAATTTTAACTGCTATCGCTTTTGGCTATGATACGAGATCGAAGTTTGAACAATTTGCCTTTTCCATGCCTATTAAAAAGAGTAGCTTTGTACTAAGTAAATTGTTTTTTGCGTTTGTTTTTGGATTAGTAGGTTCAGTTTGTTTATTTGTTCAATTGGTAATAAAAAAAGAGATGTTAATAGACAGCATCATATTTATCTCACTAATTACATTAGTTGTAAGTATTTTGATATCAGCTATTCAACTTCCGTTTATCCTTAAGTACGGGGCTGAAAAAGGTAGGCTGATCATGGTTATAACATACTTTACAGTATTTGCTCTATCTAGTTTTTTTAAAGCAAAATCAGATTTACTGACTAATGTTGTGGAGTTTTTCTTAAAGAATTCGAGTTTAATGATTTTTATTGGAATGGTTTTTGTCAGTATTGTTATCATAGGAATTGCTATAAAAATATCTATTTTAATTATGGAGAAAAAAGAATACTAGAGAAGTTGAGAGGAGATTATAAAAACTTAGAAGGAGGAATACCATGCTCGGAGCAATCGTTGGAGATATTGTCGGTTCTGTTTACGAATGGAACAATATCAAAACAAAGGACTTTCCTTTATTTCGGAAGGACTGCTTTTTTACAGATGACACGGTTATGACCTGTGCTGTTGCAGAAGCGATTATGAATGGGGGACAAAAAGACGACTTCATTGACGCGATGAAGAAATATGGCAGACTGTATCCGAATGCTGATTATGGTGCTCGGTTTAATGCATGGCTAAACAGCGATAACCGTGAGCCTTATAATAGCTTTGGGAATGGATCAGCTATGCGTGTTTCTCCATGTGCTTGGTTCATGGACTGTGATGTCTATGAGAGAACTGGTACGTGGCCATCATCTAGAGAACTTGCGAGTCTTTCTGCAGAGGTAACTCATAATCATCCAGAAGGTGTCAAAGGCGCTATGGCTACAGCTGATGCTATTTTTCTATGTCGTTTTTACTTTGGTGGTTATTGTAGAGAATACGAGCAATCAATTAACGACAATCCTACGGAGTGTAAAAGACGGATTAAGGATTATATAGAGAAGGAATACGGCTACAATCTATTTCAAACTTTAGATGAAATCCGTCCTAACTATCGTTTTAACGAAACATGTCAGGAAACTGTCCCTCAAGCCATTATTGCCTTTCTTGAAAGTAGGGACTTCGAAGATGCAATAAGAAATGCCATCTCACTTGGTGGTGACAGTGATACTCTAGCTGCAATTACTGGCAGCATTGCCGAGGCAGCTTATGGTATTCCTGATTGGATCAAGAAACAGGCCTATTCCTATCTAGACGAGCCGTTAAAGGATGTGATTGAGCGATGGGAGCTTTACATAGCAGGAAAATGATGGTTTAGTTAAGTAGAAAGGTGGCACCGACGGAATTACTTGATAAGTATAAAAAAGAAAAAGTTATAGACGTTATCACTAATATTTTAAAGGCTATTCACCTAAAAAAATATGAAGACATTATGAATTATGTCGATGAGTCAGAGATTGACGATTTAAACGAATTCTTTGGTTATGTTGAAAAGTCTTTAGAATTGAATGATTTTGACACGATTGATGAGTATGGTGTGGACTGTCATTTCAATCCACCTTATGAGTATTCCCAATTGGAGATTTATGATTATGATGACCAGACTGGCTTTGCTGTTGATTATGATTTGACTTCAAATTCTGAATTAGTAGATATGGTGTTGCAAGTAGAGTTTCTATATACTGATAATGGCTATACAGTAAGATTTCTTAATATCGATTTTGGTTAGGAGAAGTTTAACAAGCAATATCCTTAATACACTATTTATACAGGCATTTAAGATTTTCTTAAATGTCTTTTTTGTACAAGAGTAAGGTTAAAGTTTTTAAAACTATTAAGTTTTCTTAACAATATCTTGAATGTCTTTAAATTAAATTTATGAATGAATCTAAATGGTTATAGAAAGTCATTTTCAGTATGTTCATGCTATAATAGTCTTAGACTTTGTATTTTTGGAGAAATAAATGAAAAAATATAAGCATTTATTATGGATTGCTGGCTTGGTAATCATTCTGGTATCGCTGTTTTCATTGAATGGATGTAGTTTGGGTGGTGAAACCATTCCCAAAAACAGGACAAAAGAACAGTACGAATTCGAAAAAACGTTTGAGCCCATGTTTAAGTTTTTAGAACAAGACAAGAAGGAGTTTAATGGATTAAAGCTTTACAAAAATAGTATTTATATAGAGAGTGGAAACGTAGTAAAGGATTATAAAGTATTCTTAGATACTAGCCAATCTGAAATTAAGGGTGACTATACAATAAAAATTGGGGATAATAAAGAAACAGTTCCTGTTACTTACTCTAATGAGAGATTACAGTACGAATCGAAGTTAGAACCTTTGTTTGACGAAGAAATCCTTAATTTGGTAGTACAAAGAGATTATTTCGCTTCCTTGAATATAAAAGAAACCTTTAAGAGTGCTGAAACTGAATTGAGCGATATTATCTACCAGCCTGAAAATCATTCTGACCTCTATAAATATCTTAAAAATAAGTACGATATGCCAGAAGATACGACCTGTCGAATAATATTAGATTACTCTAGTGGCTCGATTTATGGGATTACAATCCAATTGAATTCGAAGGCTAAGACAGTTCAGCTAGATTTAACAATCTTTAAACAATAGGGGGGAGTTTATGAACGAAATCGAAAAAAGCAACCTCCGAGTTGAAATGTCAGCTGTTTTATCGGATGTTGTTTAGAATTTAAAATGTCACAATGTAAGGAATTCGAGAAGCTGAATAAGAATTTATTAAATTAGCTAGAAAGTATTGGGGTGGTAAATGTGAAAATTAATTTTAGAGGATTAGATGTTGCTTATTTTGATGTGTTAGAGATGGGAGAGAAAAAGTACGTTCTCGATTCTAACTCCACAACACCAAAGAGTTATTATTGGGGATTTTCCCCTGAAAATCTTGAAGTTGATTTGATAGAACTTGATAGTAAGAATAAAAATTTTGATAAAAAAATTAAGATGGGACCCTCAGGAATGCGTATGGTATCTATTAGTTTTGGTCTTCTTTCGTATAAAGTAGTAACATCAATTTTTAGATATTATGATATTAGTCATTATCTGTATTTAAAAGTATCTTTATTTCTCATATCTATTTTGGTAGCCTATATTGTCTATCAAGGTATTTTAATCAAATCAAGGAAGGAAATTTCAAGTCGTTTATCACAGGAAAAGAAGAGGTTTAAAATAGTCTTTCAGAATAATACGAAAAAAAGACAATTCCATGCCTATCTATTTCCCATTTTACATACAATTGCTTTCTCTATTTATATGGGACAAGATAATGGAACAGAAGCTGCAATTCTAGTGTTGAATGGTTTGTTGGCTTATCTATTTGTTTGGATTGAATCTGGCGTTATTCCATTGACTTATGCTTATCAACAGAAATACCTAGAATTTAAAGAACTGAAAAAGCTATAATGTAACTTATAACGAAATTCAGAAAGTGTTTGGGTGGTAGGAGTAAAAAATGGAGATAAATTTTAGAAATTCTAACATTGGTTGCTATCAAATAGTCGAAATAGATGGGCATTCTCAGAAATATATTATGGATACTAGCACTCTGACACCTAAGAGATACTGTTGGGGTTTATCACCCCAAAATATCACTGTTGATATGACGGAATTGGATAAGAAAAATACTAGTTTTGAAACAAAATCAAAAACACTATTGGGAACCAGCACTATAGCTATAATGGTCCAACCGATTGTAAAAATTGGATACGATATGTTAAAAAATTTATTTGTAAATTATGAGATAAGTCAACAAATATTCTTAAAGATAGTTTTATATTTTATTTCTATGTTGATTTCTTATCTTATTATTTGGAATTCTCTGCGAAAAGCTCATAAAATTGCAGCTGAACGGTTGCCTAAGGAAAGTAAGAAAGCTAGATTAACACTTCGAACGACTAAAAGAAGAGAGTTAGCTGGGTATATATTTCTTTTCCTAAACTTAGCATGCTTACTTTTCTTTTTAATGTTAAACAATGGTGAAGAGGGAGCAATTTTAGTAATTAATGGTATCATTTCATTAGCCTTATTCTTGAGCGTTTGGACGATGCCCCCAATAAGCTTTTCTTATAGAAATAAATTTTTGACATTTGAAAAAATTGAAGAATTGTAATAATGATGAAGCAGTCTTTATAGAGATTTTTTGATGGCTTTGATAATGGTTTTAAAAAATATTGAATTACCATCATTGTTTTTGGAGAAAAATTTTGGAATTAAAATTTAAAAATTCAAGTATGATGTGCTTTCAAATTGTTCAGATAGATCAAGAATCGAAGAAGTATATCATGGATACGAGTACAATAAGCCCCAAGAGCTATTACTGGGGATTAAAAACAGATACGATTACAGTGAGAATGGTGGAGATTGAAAAGAATAATAACCAGTTTGCAATTAAACCTAGAAGACCTGTAAGTGCGACAATGGGAGCCATTATCGTTCAACCAATCGTCAAGGTTAGCTATGATGCACTGAAGGAACTCTTTATTCACAATAATATTAGCGAACAAATATTATTAAAGTTATTACTCTTTGCAATTTCTATGCTAATTTCTTATTTTGCCATTCTGATTTCATTAAAGTTATCTCATAAAAAAGCAGATAAATGGATTCCTAAAAACAGCAATAAATACATAGTTACATTTACAACTATTCAGAAAAGTAACGGAGGAGTATATCCTTTTGTTGGAGCCATTGCCCTTTGTTTACTTTTCTTTCTTGGTTTGAATAATGGAACAGAAGGAGCTTTCTTGGTAATCAATGGAATCGTATCGTTATTCTTTTTCATGTTTACTCTAGGAAGTTTTCCAATCGCTCATCCATACAAGCATGGTCAAATTGAGGTTGAAAAGATTGAGAAATTATAGAATGAATGATATTGGAAATAGTATTGATTCAGGTATTAAATCAATTCAGAAAGTGTTTGGGTGGTAATTTTGGAAATTAATGTTAAAGAAACGAAGTATTTTTGTCATCAACTTGTAGAACTAAATGGGAAAAAATATATATTAGATGCAAGTTCAATGACTCCCAAGTTCTACTATTGGGGTGTTCCAACGGACGAATTAACGGTTGAGATGACAGAACTTAACAGAGAGGATATCAATTTTAGTACCCCGATTAATAAGTTTAAAGCTTCATATGTGGCAATTATGGTTCAACCGCTTGTATGGATTGTCTATTCTTTATTGAAAACTTTTTTTAAAGAGTACAATATTAGTCAACAGATAATTTTAAAATTAGTAGTATTTTGCGCATCTATACTATTCTCCTACTTCATTTTTTATTTTACAAGAGAGAAAGAACGTAAAAATGTTAAAGCTTTACTGCCTTCTTCTAGCAGAAGATATGAGATGATTTTTAAACCAGTATCTGCAAGAAAGCAAGTTTTTGATGCCTATATTTTTAGTGTCCCTATAATAGCTTGTTTGGCACTTTATTTGTCTATTAATGATGGAGGAGAAGGGCTTGTTCTCGTTATCAATAGTATTATCACATTTTTCCTTCTAACAATTGACTTTGGCAAGGTTCCCATTCTTTCCGCTTATAAGATTAGAAACATCACATTTGAAGGAGTTAGAGAAATTAAATGAGGCCTTTGATTCAGGTATTAAATCAATTCAGAAAGTGTTTGGGTGGTAAATGTGGAATTAAAATTTAAATATTCGAATATAGCAGTTTTTAGAATCGTAGAGTTTAAGAATAAAAGTTATATCTTAGATCCTACTACTATAAAAGGCAAGTCCTATTTCTTCGGTTCGCTTCCGAAAGAGGTTATTGCTGAAATGGTTGAGTTATCTCCATCTAATGATAGTTTTAGAATAAAATCGAAGACACCAATAGGTGCATCTACTGCTCTAGTTATCATGATTCAGCCACTTGTGGGCTTCTCTCATACGCTGATGAAAGATGCCTTTATTAGCTGGGGAATCAATCAGCAAATTTTAATGAAAGTAGTGTTATTTGCTTTCTCTGTATTTTTGTCTTATCTTATGGCTGTCTTTTATGAAAAAAGTGCTGTAGGGAAGTTTGAATCAAGAGTACCCAAAAACAGTAAACGATGTCGACTTGTTTTTGAACCCAAAGGTAAACGAATAATTGATTGGTTGTTTTTCACACTTGGGATTAACATTATATGTTTGGCATTTTTTATAGGACTTGACAGTGGTTATGAAAGTGCTATATTGGTTATAAATGGCATAATTTCGTGGTGGTCCTTTGTACTATTAAGAATGCCACAAATCCCAGACTACTATAAAACATTAACATTAACTGAAATTGAGGAGTTGTAAATAGTGATGTTTAGTTTTTGGTACAGATTGTTTTAGAAAATTTTTGGGTGATAAATGTGGAATTAAAATTTAAAGAAACAAATAAAACTTTTCATAAAATTGTAGAATTTAAAGGTGAAAAATATCTTTTGGATATGACTAGCATTAGTCCTAAAACTTATTTCTGGGGTTCTCTTCCGAGTGAAATCACAGCTAAATGCTTAAAGTTAGATAAAAGAGATACAAGTTTTGATAGCTTAGCTCCAACTATGAGCAAATCTCTTGGTATTGGAGTAGGTGTAGCAATAGGTGGAGCTTGTTATGGGATTGTTACGAATGCTTTTAAGAGTTATGACATTAGCCATAATATCTCTTTTAAATTAGGATTATTTGTTCTCTTTATTGTTCTAGCTTATCTTACTTTCAGTTTCATTGCTTTTGTAGTTCGTCGTAGTCTTCACCAAAAGATTTCAAGTAAAGGAACGAAGTATCAAATAGTATTCAAACTAGCAAGGTCACAACGTCAGTTAAAACTGTATAAACTTCTGCCTATTCTTTTTGTTGCGGTTATAGGATCTTTGGTGTTATATATGGTTACTGATAATGGGACAGAGGCCTCTATCCTTATCATTAACTATATTATGTTACTAGGATTCTTTACTGTAATTTTAGGAATGTTACCACTCCGAGAAAGTTACGAAAAACAAGAGATTATTTTCGAAAAAATAGAAAAGTTGTAAGTTGATTTGTTTAGCTTATAAGCATAATTTTTTGGAGATTAAAACCATAGCAAACTGAATGGGTGACAATCTTAATAAAAGTATATCCGATGTCGGCAAAGCCTTTGATTCAGGTATTAAATCAATTCAGAAAGTGTTTGGGTGGTAAATGATTCATTTGAAGTTCAAGAATGCTAATACGATGGCGTATAGTATTGTAGAAATAGAAAATAAAAAGTATATTATGGACTTAGGTTCAATGAAAGGGAAACGCTATTTTCTCGGATTGATGCCTAACTTAATCACTCTTGATATGATTGAGTTAACTCCATCTGATGATAGTTTTGAAATTAAGTCTAAAACAAAGATAGGAACAACTACTATATCTATTATGGTACAACCATTTGTAGCTCTACTATATAGAGCTATGGAATCAGCTTTTATTAGTATGGGATTGAGTCAACAGATATTTACGAAGAGTATACTATTTGTCTTGTCTATGCTCCTTGCATACTTAGGAGCTGTTTATTATGAAAAAAATTCTCGACGTAACGCATTATCAAGAATACCAGAGAAAAGCAAACGTTATAGAGTCAAGTTTAAACCAAATGGTAAAAGAAATCCTGTATTATTGTTCGGCTTTTTATTGAATATTATTTGTTTTGGATTTTTTATGGGCATTAATGATGGTGCTGAAGGAGCAGTTTTAGTTATAAATGGATTGATATCAACATTTTTCTTTTTTATAGCTAGAATGCCGACAATTAGTTCTTCATGTAGGAACAAGGAATTAATACCAGTTGAAATAGAAGGAATCTAATGTCATAATTTCGAAATAATAATATCTTTTTGTGAATCTAGAAAACAGGAGACATTATGTTTAAATCCAATAAATGGCTATACTTTTTACTATCCATTCCTTTTTTGCTTCTTTTTTTAACATTTCTAAGCTATAGGAATTTTCTTCTTAACAACAACGGAAAAATTTGTCCATGAGAATGAAAAGATTATCAAGAGTGCAATTACTACCTACCTGGAAGATGAGGAAAAACAATCAATAAATTCTATTAAACTTTTACCAAATACAGCTAGGGGAGGGTATGATAATGGTGGTGATGTGGGTGGAAGCTATCATATTCATTTTTTAGCCTATGTCAACGATAATCCTAAGCAGTCTTTAAAAGTGGAGTTGTATTTTCCAGATGCAAGCATTTCACCTTTTACTTTGATTAAACCCGATCCCTTTAAAGACAAAAAGAAGAAAATGTCACGATGGTTTATAGGTGAGATTGGGATCTTAGATGATACTGCTAGGGATTGATTAAGAGAGAAAGAAAAGTTTCATAAAATTAAGAAAAGAGACTAGTATGAAGTCACATAGTTTGTTTTGTTTTAATGGAGTAATATCATTAATGTGTTCTCCCTTTATTGCTTATGCTTTTTTATATAGATGGGAGTTAAGGTTTATTAACGGTGCTCTTCGTTTTGTTGATAAGCCGGGATGGGCATTCTCAATGAACCTAATTAGTTTCATGTTTCTTGTTTGTGCTATAATTGCAATTTTCATTTATAAAAAAGAAGAAAATGGTCGTAAGAAAAGCTTTTTATTTCTCTTAGCGGCATCTATCACAGGTTTCGTACCGTTTCTCTCAATTATTTCTGCAATTTTTGCATTCATTTCGGGAATATTGTATATAGGTGACTTTAATAAATTAGCTAAAAAAATTAAGTAAGAAGTTAGCAACAATAACACTTTGTTTTAAAAAGATAAAGTGTAAAAAAATGTTATTTTCATTTTTTCTACTAGACAATATGCTTACCGTATCACCGATTATTTGAATCTCCAGTACGTCAGATTTCTCTTTTCTGTATTTTCATTGTATAATAGGATTACATTTACTTACATACGACGAATGTAAACATTTCTATTTAAAATTAAGGAGAAATTAATGAAAAAGGCAATGTTAATTATCAACCCTACCTCTGGTGGGGAGAAGGCTCTGGATTATAAAGAAAAGCTGGAGAATAAAGCAAAAGAATACTTTAAGTATGTTGAAACCAAAATTACTGAAAAAGCGCTGGATGCAACCAATTTTGCTGAAGAAGCGTCCCGCGAGCAGTACGATGCAGTGGTGTGTTTTGGTGGAGATGGGACTGTAAACGAAGTCATTTCGGGTATTGCTGAGAGAGAATACGTTCCTAAGCTAGGTATTATCCCTGGTGGGACGGGTAACCTCATTACAAAACTTTTGGAAATCAACCAAGATATCGATGGTGCGATTGATGAACTGGATTTTGATTTAACCAATAAGATTGATATCGGTAAAGCAAATGATAACTATTTTGGTTATATCTTTAGTATTGGTTCTCTTCCAGAAGCGATTCACAATGTTGAAATCGAGGACAAGACAAAATTCGGTATTTTAGCCTATGCTGTTAATACTATGAAGTCTGTCATGACGGATCAGGTCTTTAACATTAAGGTTGAAACAGAAAATGGAAATTATGTTGGTGAAGCGAGCCATGTTTTGGTTCTCTTGACAAATTACTTCGCTGACAAAAAAATCTTTGAAGAAAATAAAGATGGCTATGCCAATATTTTGATTCTGAAAGATGCGTCTCTATTCTCCAAATTATCTGTCATTCCTGATTTATTAAAGGGCGATGTTGTCGGCAATGATAATATTGAGTATATCAGAGCGCGTAATATTAAGATCTCTTCAGATAGTGAATTGGAGTCAGATGTTGATGGCGATAAATCGGATAACCTACCTGTAGAAATCAAGGTCCTAGCTCAGCGAGTAGAAGTATTTTCAAAACCGAAAGAGTAAAAGGTAAAAATCAGTTTATTATTCACAACGAAATTAAGTTCTATATCAACGATTGGAGGAGGAATGAATTCTCTATTTGATGAATTTCGAACAATTTGTTCTCATTTAAACCAAGTCGGAATCACTCCGACGCTCATGGGGTCTTTGGGGTTT
Organism: bacterium; assembly: GCA_905221245.1. Taxonomy (GTDB): domain Bacteria; phylum Bacillota; class Bacilli; order Lactobacillales; family Streptococcaceae; genus Streptococcus. The sequence continues at coordinate 206,371 of CAJNCK010000002.1, read as the reverse complement.
GAATACCGTTCAAATGAAGAGTGGCAGCCGTCAGACATTGACATTCATGTTCCTGGAGATCCTAGAGGATGGGAAGCACCTGATCATCTCAGAATTTATGAGTGGGACAAGATAATGAAAGTGATGAAACACTTAGGCTATGCCTTAATAGATATTCATGAGCATGAATTCCAAAAAGATGGTCTGAGTGTTGAATTCGGAAGTATCGATTCTTTACCTGATTTTGCAGGAGTTTCGGAATCGGATATAGAGCTGATTCATCTCGAAAACATCACTTTTCGCGTTCCAAGTTTGGAACAGTTTTTAAGTATTTACAAGGCTTCTTCCCAAGATTCTTATCGAAATGAGCACAATAACAATAAGGATTTTAAAAAAATTGAGTGGCTGGAAAGATATTTGTAAAACTGTCTTTCTTTACAACACCTAAAAATTAAAGTAAATAATATGGATATCTCAGAATATTTAATTTGTTTCAAGAAAGTTTTATTAATAGGTATTATTCATAACATAGTGCTTAATTTAGTGTTTTTATAAAATCGGAGGGAATGATTTGTCAGTTTTAACAGAAAAAACAGAATGGCTCTGGGAAAAAAATCAGGAGCTATGGCTTAAAGAAATTGTTGAATATATTGAAGCAAATGATTTAGTTGATTATAATTTTCAGGACAATAACGAATGGACTGCTAGTGATTATGAACAGTCACCTTTATGCCAGATAATTTGGGGAGAAATAGTTTCCAGTTACCTTTCTAAGAAATTCGGCGAAGAGTACACATATTTAATAAATAGGTATTATTTAACAGTACAAAGCGATACGAAAAGTTTTCGTTTTCTCTTTGATGTAATGAATAATGGTAAGGCAGCATATAATCCTTCTTATAGGACCAAAGATAATAGTGATATTATATATAAATATCATTATATTGGTAATTTTACCCCTATTCCAGGTAATGTTCCATTAAAGCCAAGTTTACAATTTAGTCACAAAGGTTTTCAAGAAGATTGGAACAAGATGATAGAGCATATTAGAGATCGTTGGAATGAATTTAAGTTTGATTTGACATTTGATGAATATATTGAGATGACTTTTCAAACCGATTATTATTCAAACAAAAAATTTAATGAGATTATTGAAAAAGAAGATATAAAGAATATGATTATTTCGAGGGGCAAGCTAATAGAAGGACGTTTAAAAGAGCTAATTTAAAATTAAGTATGAACTATTTAAGTAGATTTTAGAAAAAGTTTAAAATTGAAAAGCCTTTTTTAAGGCTTTTTGTATACTTTAAAAGATAGTTCTTTTAAGAACGGACATTCCTTGCAAATAGTTTACAAAAATAGTATACTGGATTTATTGATTTTGAAAACGTTTGCGTAAAATTTGAATTAAAACTTAAGGAGCCAAATTAATGGAATTAAGTGCTTTTTACCATAGGACTGAGTCGGAGTGTGCCTATCTTTATAAGGATAAGAAACTTCATATTCGGATTCGAACTAAGAAAGGGGATATTGAAAGCATCAACTTGCATTATGGGGATCCTTTTATCTTTATGGAGGAGTTTTATCAGGATACAAAGGAAATGTCCAAGCTGACTTCTGACGCCATCTTTGATTATTGGCAGGTTGAAGTGTCCGTCGACTTTGCACGTATCCAGTATCTCTTTGAACTCAAGGATACAGAAGGCCAAAGCATTTTGTATGGCGATAAAGGGTGTGTGGATAATTCTCTAGAAAATCTTCATGCCATTGGAAACGGATTTAAGTTGCCTTATCTTCATGAAATTGATGCCTGTATGGTTCCTGACTGGGTTTCAGATACGGTATGGTATCAGATATTTCCTGAAAGATTTGCCAATGGAAATGCTCGATTAAATCCAGAAGGGACATTAGACTGGGATTCCTCTATCACACCTAAAAGTGATGATTTCTTTGGTGGTGATTTACAGGGGATTATTGATCATCTGGATTACTTGCAAGACTTGGGAATTACAGGACTCTATCTTTGTCCAATTTTTGAATCTACGAGCAATCATAAGTACAATACGACAGATTACTTTGAAATTGACCGTCATTTTGGAGACAAGGAGACCTTTCGAGAGCTGGTCGAGCAAGCTCACCAGCGTGGTATGAAAATCATGCTGGATGCTGTATTTAATCATATTGGTTCGCAATCGCCTCAATGGCAAGATGTTGTCCAAAATGGTGAGGAGTCTGCTTACAAGGATTGGTTCCATATTCAACAATTCCCAGTGACGACTGAAAAGCTAGCTAACAAGAGAGAGTTACCTTATCATGTTTTTGGTTTCGAGGACTATATGCCCAAGCTAAATACAGCCAATCCAGAGGTCAAGGATTATCTTTTAAAGGTTGCGACTTATTGGATTGAGGAGTTTGATATCGATGCTTGGCGTTTGGATGTGGCTAATGAGATTGACCATCATTTCTGGAAGGATTTTCGCAAGGCAGTTTTAGCTAAAAAACCTGATCTTTATATCCTTGGAGAAGTCTGGCATACGTCTCAGCCTTGGCTAAATGGCGATGAGTTTCATGCGGTCATGAATTATCCTTTATCTGATAGCATCAAGGATTATTTCTTACGAGGGCTTAAGAAGACAGACCAATTCATAGATGAAATAAATGGCCAATCTATGTATTACAAACAGCAGATTTCAGATGTTATGTTTAATCTTTTGGATTCGCATGATACGGAACGAATTTTGTGGACAGCAAATGAAGACGCTCAACTGGTCAAATCAGCCTTAGCCTTCCTCTTTTTACAAAAAGGAACACCCTGCATTTATTACGGAACCGAGCTAGCCTTGACTGGAGGACCAGACCCAGATTGTCGTCGTTGTATGCCTTGGGAACGCGTATCAAGTGACAATGATATGCTGAACTTTATGAAGAAGCTGATTAAGATTCGCAAACATGCGTCAGCAATTATTCAGCATGGCAAGTGTAGCCTAAAAGAAATCAAAGCTGATCTAGTAGCTTTGGAGTGGAAATACGAAGAACGGGACCTCAAAGCCATTTTCAACCAGTCCAAAGAAGATTACCTTTTAGAGAAGGATGCAGTAGCACTAGCAAGCAATTGCCAAGAATTAGAGAATCATCTTGTCATCTCTCCAAAAGGATTTGTGATTTTCTAAAAAGTAGTGGATGAAGATTATGATTTTAAGTTCAATTTATATAGTATAATAAGGCTAATTACTAAACCTGTAAAAGGAGAAGAAGATGAAGACATCAAGAAAATTAGCTTCATTAGGAATCTGTTCCGTCTTGTTTTTAGGCTTGGTTGCTTGTCAACAACAACATGCTACTTCTGAAGGGACGAATCAAAGGCAAACCAGTTCAGCGAAAGTTCCATGGAAAGCTTCATACACCAACCTAAACAATCAGGTAAATACAGAAGAAGTCAAATCTCTCTTATCAGCTCACTTGGATCCAAATAGTGTTGATGGCTTTTTTAATCTTGTAAATGATTATAATACCATTGTCGGCTCAACAGGTTTATCAGGAGAGTTCACTTCCTTTACTAACACAGAATACGATGTTGAGAAAATTAGCAACCTTTGGAATCAAAAGAAGGGCGATTTTGTTGGGACCAACTGTCGTATCAATAGTTATTGTCTTTTGAAAAATTCAGTCACCATTCCAAAACTTGAAAAAAATGACCAATTGCTTTTCCTAGATAACGATGCGATTGATAAGGGAAAGGTCTTTGATTCCCAAGATAAGGAAGAGTTTGATATTCTATTTTCGAGAGTTCCAACTGAAGCAACTACAGATGTCAAGGTTCACGCTGAAAAGATGGAAACATTCTTCTCCCAGTTTCAATTTAACGATAAAGCTCGAATGCTATCTGTAGTCTTACACGACAATCTGGATGGTGAGTATCTGTTTGTAGGCCACGTTGGAGTCTTAGTACCTGCTGATGATGGTTTCTTATTTGTAGAGAAATTGACTTTCGAAGAGCCCTACCAAGCGATTAAATTTGCCAGCAAGGAAGATTGCTACAAGTATTTAGGCACCAAGTATGCGGATTACACAGGTGACGGACTGGCTAAGCCTTTTATCATGGATAATGATAAGTGGGTTAAGCTTTAATAGTGGTATAATATGACAGTAATGCTAGAACTGTTATTTATATTGTTGATGAGTTGGTAGGGTATTTCAATCATTAATAGCCAGGAACCACGAAAAAATGAAACATTTATTGGTTATATCCAAAGATACTATATTGATGGGGAAGGCAATCAATCAGAAGTATGGGAAGTGACTGAGGAGGAAGATTAGATATTTTGTAACATATCTCTAACAATCATTGCTTTTTAGAACTTTAAAATTTAGTTTCATTAACAAAAAATAAATTGAATGTTATTTTAAATTTATTATACTCTAAATAAAATATTTTGAAAGGAAAATACATATACAATTCATTTTCAGATGTTCCAACAGTAAAAGACGAATTTAAGATTGACGAATATATTCTTGGATTATCAAATTTTATTTCAGGATGTGAGACTCCTTTAACACTAGCTATTCAAGGTGATTGGGGAACTGGAAAAACCAGTATTATGTATCAGGTTGAGGAAAAACTTAAGGAAAAAGCTTCCAGTAATTCAAAAGGAAAAATTAAAACAATCTTTTTTAATACTTGGCAATATTCACAATTTGATATGGATAAGAATTTAGCAGTCACGTTAATTACAGATTTAATTGATGAATTAGAAGTAACTGATGTAAATAAAATAGAAAACTTAAAAAAATCTTTAGCAGTTATTACAAAAAGTATGGAATATCTTAAACTAGATTTTGGTCTCTTAAATATTGAAAAAATTAATAATCAACTTCTAAAATTTATAAGCAATGAAGAGAAATCGAATAACCTAAAAAATCTAAAACAAAATCTACAAAGTATGATTGATGAGTCTATCAAAGAAAATAATTATGAAAAGATAGTAATTTTCATAGATGATCTTGACAGATTATTCCCTCAAAAAGCGATTGAATTCCTAGAAATTTTAAAACTTTTCTTAGATTGCAAAAATTGTGTCTTTGTTTTAGCTATTGATTATAATGTTGTTTTAAGAGGAACAAAAAGTAAGTATGGTGATGATTTGGACAACGAAAAAGGAAAAGCTTTTTTTGAGAAAATAATTCAAGTACCTTTTACTGTGCCGGTTGCAAATTATCATATGGAGAACTTTGTTAATGTCTCTTTAGAAAAAATTAATTTTCATTTTGATAATGATGTTACAAAGAATATAACACAATTAATTAGAGATTCAATAGGAAATAATCCTCGCAGTGTCAACAGATTATTCAATTCTGTTAGTCTCTTGATGCATATTATAAATCCAAATAATGAGTTAGAAAATGATGATAAATTACTAATCATAGCTACAGTATGTTTTCAATTACGCTTTAATGAAGCTTATGACTATTTATTAACTTCGTATAACAATAGTCCAGAAGATTCTGAAGAAACCAAATATTTTCTTATTGATTTACTTGAAAATTCATTTGAAATACCTGATGATGCTGATTATAATTCTCTTGTATTTCGTTATGGTATCTTTAGTTTTAAAAATCAAAAGGAATTAGAATCTTTCAGAAAATTTTTTAATACTTTGAAATTATTGCTTAAATATAATGTTGATAAATTAGAAGTTGAAGAGTTCGAAAATTTGATGAAAAAAATGAGTTCTTCAAATACGATTTCAACCGGAAACTTAGATATAGATATAAATAAAACATCAACTCAAAATCATTCACCTAATGAAGATGTTCAGTTCGTTATCCGTAAATTATTTAATACACTAGTTAATACTAATCATTTCGACCTTGCAAAACCAGAGTATTTTGGAAAAGAGAATAAGGAAGAACGCGAAATGTCAATTTCATTAGATTTTATAAAAATAGCTAATGAATATAATGTTGTTAGGTTAACACAAGGAAAAGGGCAAGGCTTAAATATCTACTCTCAAAATAATAAATCAAATTCTATTTATATATCGGGTGATACTTATGGAAATATAAATAATGACGGTATACAAATTTATGTTGATAAGAAACTAGTAGGAAAGATAAATAGAAGTACTTATAAACATTTTAAAGCTAAAATGTTACGAGAGAATCCTCAAAAGTATGACGAATTTGAAAAAACTTTTATAAATGATTTTTTTAAGCTCTTGGAAAATGTAAAAAATTATATTTAACTTTTTAGTGTATTTCACTTCTATTAGTTGATTAAATGCTAAAATCTTATCAGCGTGAAGATTTCCCAAGGTTTATGCTTTGTAGTTTTATCTTGATTGGTATATAATTTAACTTAGAGTAAATAGGAGGAATAATCAGATGGAATTAAAAGATTTTACAGAAAAAGAACAGGAAATGATTAAGAAGGGGCTGACTACGTCTAAGATTAGTGACAAGGAAACTGCTGAGAAGATTCTTGCGCTAGTACCACAAGACTTGATTAAGCGAATCCCATTTTTCGTCAGAAAGCATGCTACGACACGTACGATTAAACGCATTTCAATTGAATACCCTGAACTCTACGCTGCAGCTCAAACAAGTGGTGAAATTCCAGAAAAAGAACGCGAAGAGTTACGTCAGATTATCACGACTATCTTTGAACAAAAGATGAATAAGCATAGTATTAAGTAGAGAATGAAGATATTTTTTATTGGCGCTCTAGGAAGCAATGTCTATCATAGCAAGGATTTTCTTCAAGAACTAGATTCGCAGGTCTGTTTTCTAAATCCGTATGAAAAGCATCTTCGAGATGAAACAGAATTGAAATCATGGTTTAAAAATAAGATTGTTGAGAAAGAACATATCTGTTTGATAGGCCATTCTCTTGGAGGGGATTTGGCTCGTTATCTCGCATCGGAATTTAATGAAGTGAAAAAACTGATTCTTTTGGATGGTGGCTATATAGATTTAGATAAGATTTTACCTTTAGATACTGAGTTAGAGGAAGCTAAAAACTATATCGAATCTCAAGTCGTTTCGGACTTAGCTCTTCTTATTTCTAAAGAGAAATCTGAAGCAAAGCATTGGTCAGAAAATATGGAAGAAGCTGTAAGACAGTCTTATAACTGGAATGCGGAGTACAGTAGATATGAGTTAGCAATAAATTATGAAAATATAGAAGAGATTCTTCGACTACGGCGGAAAATCCAAGCTTTCAAGAGAGGAGTGGGGGATACCTTGTTTATTAGTCCTCGCTATCCTAATGAAGCTAGATGGAGAGAGGAAGCCCTAAAAGAATTGCCAACTTATTTTGATACTATTTTTCTAAAAAACTTTAGCCATGAGCTTTATACTGAAGCACCTAAAGAAATCGCTAGTCTAATTAATGAGTGGCTCGCTTATTCTCAATGAGCTACTTATATTGCTTGAAAAAAAGCATGTTTTTGCCAATGCTAATAAACGAACTGCTTTATTCGTTTTGGTGAAATTTATACAATTAAATGGCTATCGTTTTTCTGTTACCATTAAATAAGCATAAGATTCGTTAAGATACATTTAAAAGAACTAGTGGACTAGTTCTTTTTATATCCGCTTTCACATTATACAGTTTATAAAAATCTATATAAAATATTATATTTCCGAACAAAAATAGATATTTTTTCAAAAAAGTACTTTACAGAGTGTTGGAAGTATGATATAGTAATAAAGCTTAGAAAATGAGATGATGTTTTCTAGCAAATATAAACCCGAGTAAAAAATGCCTACGGACAGGCAGGGTTGAATGCCGAAGCGTGGTTGAAAAGCCACATTATTGATAGGGTTAAAAGCCTACTTTTATAAGTTGATGTTAGGACACTTGTCCTAATTCATAAATTTTTAGTGTGGTGAAAGCACACGTCATCTTGTGAAACGATCAATAAAGTACGTAATATTTGCTACTAGAGAGTTAGGAAACATCAGGAACAGACATACTCAAAAGAAACAAACATAAAAACGTCAGAAGATTGCAGAGCAGGTGAAAACCTGCTCTTTTTTCATAAGTATCCTTAGTTCCTTATTTACGGTAAGGTTCTAAAAATATGGAAAGGAGTATGTCTTGAAAGAGTTAGATCAAAACCAAGCCCCAATTTATGAGGCCTTGGTAAAGCTACGCAAGAAACGGATTGTTCCCTTTGATGTGCCAGGTCACAAGCGTGGACGGGGAAATCCAGAACTTGTCGAACTGTTAGGGGAAAAATGTGTTGGCATTGATGTTAATTCGATGAAACCCTTGGATAATCTTGGTCATCCCATTTCGATTATTCGGTATGCGGAGGAATTAGCTGCGGATGCTTTTGGTGCAGCCCATGCCTTTCTTATGATTGGCGGTACAACCTCATCGGTGCAGACTATGATTCTTTCCACCTGCAAGGCTGGAGATAAGATTATTCTTCCAAGAAATGTCCATAAATCTGCTATCAATGCGCTGGTTCTATGTGGTGCTATTCCCATCTATATCGAGATGAGTGTGGATCCTAAAATCGGCATCGCTTTAGGACTCGAAAATGATCGAGTGGCTCAAGCTATAAAAGAACATCCTGATGCCAAGGCAATTTTGATTAACAATCCTACTTACTACGGCATCTGTTCAAACCTAAAGGGGTTGACAGAAATGGCTCATGAAGCTGGCATGATGGTTTTAGTAGATGAGGCCCACGGAGCACACTTATATTTTACAGATAAACTTCCAATTTCTGCTATGGATGCAGGGGCTGATATGGCAGCAGTTTCCATGCATAAGTCTGGTGGGAGTTTGACACAAAGTTCGCTTCTTTTAATCGGGGAGCAGATGAATCCTGAGTACGTTCGTCAGATTATCAACCTGACCCAGTCTACATCCGCCTCTTACTTGTTGATGGCTAGTTTGGATATTTCTCGACGGAACTTAACTCTTCGTGGTAAAAAGTCTTTTGAGAAAGTTATTGAACTATCTGAGTATGCTCGCCGTGAAATCAATGCTATCGGTGGCTATTATGCCTACTCAAAAGAGTTAATAGATGGTGTGTCGGTTTGCGATTTTGACGTGACCAAGTTGTCAGTTTACACTCAGGGTATTGGCTTAACAGGTATCGAGGTCTATGACCTCTTGCGAGATGAATACGACATTCAGATTGAGTTTGGGGATATAGGGAATATCTTGGCCTATATTTCAATTGGTGACCGTATCCAAGACATTGAACGCTTGGTTGGTGCTTTGGCTGATATCAAGAGACTCTATTCACGGGATGGGAAGGACTTGATAGCTGGAGAATATATTCAGCCAGAGTTAGTTTTATCTCCTCAGGAAGCCTTCTATTCAGAGAGAATAAGTTTAACCTTGGATGAGTCTGTTGGACAAGTCTGTGGGGAATTTGTCATGTGCTATCCTCCAGGAATTCCAATCCTAGCACCAGGTGAACGCATTACACGAGAAATTGTCGACTATATCCAATTTGCCAAGGAACGTGGTTGCTCCCTCCAAGGGACGGAAGATCCAGAGGTCAACCATATCAATGTCATTGAGAGAAAGGAGAACTAGATGGATTTATGGTTTTCTGAAGTTCATACTCCAGATGTCAAATTGTCCCTGAGAACAGCCAAGCAACTCTACGCTGGTAAAAGTGAATGGCAGGATATAGAAGTCTTAGATACGCCAGCTTTTGGAAAGATTTTGATTTTAAACGGGCATGTTTTATTCTCAGATGCGGATGATTTTGTCTACAATGAAATGACCGTTCACGTTCCCATGGCTGTCCATCCCAATCCCAAGAAAGTTTTGGTAATAGGGGGTGGCGACGGCGGTGTTGCTCAAGTTTTGACACTGTATCCAGAATTGGAACAAATTGATATTGTGGAACCAGATGAGATGTTGGTAGAGGTTTGCCGAGAGTATTTTCCAGATTTTGCTGCAGGGCTAGACGATCCTCGTGTTACCATTTACTATCAAAACGGGCTTCGTTTTTTGAGAAACTGTGAAGATGATTACGATATCATTATCAACGATGCGACGGATCCCTTTGGACATACGGAAGGGCTCTTTACCAAGGAATTTTACGGTAATAGCTATAGAGCTCTCAAAGAAGACGGTATCATGATTTATCAGCATGGGAGTCCTTTCTTTGATGAGGATGAATCAGCTTGCCGAAGTATGCATCGCAAGGTTAATCAAGCCTTTCCAATCAGTCGAGTTTATCAGGCTCACATTCCAACCAGTCCAGCTGGCTATTGGTTGTTTGGATTTGCATCGAAAAAATACCACCCTGTCAAAGATTTTGACAAGGAGGGCTGGAAAAAACGCCAGCTTTTCACAGAATACTACACTGCAAACTTACACGTGGGAGCCTTTATGTTGCCCAAGTATGTTGAGGACATTTTAGAAGAAGAGGAAGGAAAAAAATGAGTCGTTTATTAGTTATTGGATGTGGGGGCGTTGCCCAAGTTGCTATTTCAAAGATTTGCCAAGATAGCGAAACCTTTAAAGAGATTATGATTGCCAGCCGTACTAAGTCAAAATGTGATGACTTGAAAGCGAAGCTAGAAGGTAAAACAAGTACAAAGATTGAGACAGCTGCTCTTGATGCTGACAAGGTAGAAGAAGTGATTGCCCTGATTGAAAGCTATAAACCAGAAGCTGTTTTGAACGTAGCTCTGCCTTATCAAGATTTAACAATTATGGACGCTTGTTTGGCAACAGGTGTTCACTATATCGATACAGCCAACTACGAAGCAGAGGATACAGAAGACCCTGAATGGCGTGCCATCTATGAGAAACGTTGTAAGGAACTTGGTTTTACAGCTTACTTTGACTACTCATGGCAATGGGCTTATCAGGAGAAATTCAAAGAAGCAGGCTTGACTGCTCTTCTTGGTTCTGGTTTTGACCCAGGTGTGACTAGTGTCTTTTCTGCTTACGCCCTCAAACACTATTTTGATGAAATCCATTATATCGACATTTTAGACTGTAATGGTGGTGACCACGGTTATCCATTTGCAACCAACTTTAACCCAGAAATTAATCTCCGTGAGGTTTCTGCGCCAGGTTCTTACTGGGAAGATGGAAAATGGGTCGAAGTTGAAGCTATGTCTATCAAGCGCGAGTACGATTTCCCTCAAGTTGGACAAAAAGACATGTATCTCCTTCACCATGAAGAAATTGAATCATTGGCCAAGAACATTCCAGGTGTCAAACGCATTCGTTTCTTTATGACTTTTGGTCAATCATACTTGACGCACATGAAATGTTTGGAAAATGTCGGTCTCCTTCGTACTGATACCATTAATTTTAACGGCCAAGAAATTGTTCCAATCCAATTCTTGAAAGCCTTGCTTCCAGATCCAGCCAGCCTTGGCCCACGTACGGTTGGTAAAACCAATATTGGATGTATCTTTACAGGTTTAAAAGATGGCGTTGAAAAGACCATTTATATCTACAATGTTTGCGACCATCAGGAATGTTACGCGGAAGTTGGTTCACAAGCTATTTCTTACACGACTGGCGTTCCAGCCATGATTGGGACAAAATTGGTTATGAACGGTACTTGGAAACAAGCTGGAGTTTACAACCTTGAAGAGTTGGATCCAGATCCATTTATGGAAGCTTTGAATGAGTATGGTTTGCCATGGGTTGTGGTTGAAAATCCACAAATGGTGGACTAATGAATCTAGAACAAGTACCAACACCAGCTTATGTCGTTGACTTGGCCAAATTAGAAGCCAATTGCCGCATTCTACAATATGTTCAGGAAGAAGCAGGCTGCAAGGTTTTGCTTGCCCAGAAGGCTTATTCCCTCTACAAAACCTATCCCTTGATTAGCCAGTATCTATCAGGTACGACAGCTAGTGGTCTCTATGAAGCTAAGCTCGCTAGAGAAGAATTTCCGGGTGAAATCCATGTTTTTGCGCCAGCTTTCAAGGATGCAGACTTGGAGGAATTGCTGGATATAACGGACCATATCGTCTTTAACTCAGAGAGACAGTTGCGTAAGCATGGGGCTCGTTGTCGTGAAGCTGGTGTAAGCGTGGGTTTGCGACTTAACCCTCAGTGTTCAACTCAAGGAGATCACGCGCTCTATGACCCTTGTGCACCTGGCTCACGTTTTGGAGTAACTTCAGACAAGATTACTAGTGATTTGTTGAATTTAGTGGATGGTCTTCATTTTCATACCCTTTGCGAGCAGGGAGCAGATGATTTACAAACAACTTTGAAAGCAGTAGAAGTGCAATTTGGACCGTATTTGCATCAGGTCAAATGGCTCAACATGGGGGGCGGACATCATATCACAAGAGAAGACTATGATGTGGATTTGCTGATTTCTGAAATCAAGCGTATCCGAGAAACTTACAATCTTGAAATCTATATCGAGCCGGGTGAAGCCATTGCGCTCAATGCGGGTTATCTAGCAACTGAGGTATTAGATATTGTCGAAAACGATATGGAAATCTTAGTTTTAGATGCCTCTGCGACCTGCCATATGCCTGACGTACTTGAAATGCCCTATCGTCCACCTTTGAGAAATGGATTTAAGGCTCAGGAAAAAGTCCATAACTATAGACTTTCTTCCAATACCTGTCTGACGGGCGATGTGATTGGTGATTATAGCTTTGAAAATCCAGTCCAAATTGGAGATAGACTTTATTTTGAAGATATGGCTATTTATTCCTTTGTCAAAAATAATACCTTTAATGGTATTGGGTTGCCAAGTCTCTATCTCATGGACGAGCAGGGTGACTGCAGCTTAGTCAAAGCTTTCGGATATCAAGACTTTAAAGGGAGATTATCATGATGGACAGTCCCAAAAAATTAGGCTATCGTATGCCAGCAGAGTACGAACCACATCATGGTACCTTGATGATCTGGCCAACTCGACCAGGTTCATGGCCCTTTCAAGAAAAAGCTGCTAAAGCAGCATTTAGCCAGATTATTAAGACCATAGCAGAAGGAGAAAGAGTCTATCTTTTGGTAGAGCAAGATTATCTATCTGAAGCCCAGTCCTATCTAGGAGACAAGGTTGTTTATTTAGATATTCCGACAAATGATGCCTGGGCGCGTGATACTGGCCCAACCATTCTCCTTAATGATAAAAGGGAAAAGTTGGCAGTAGACTGGTCTTTCAATGCTTGGGGTGGAGCAGTAGATGGTCTCTACCAAGACTATGAAGATGATGATCAAGTAGCCAGTCGTTTTGCTGAGGCCTTGGAAATGCCTGTTTATGATGCTAAACCTTTTGTCCTAGAAGGAGGAGCAATCCATAGCGATGGTCAAGGAACCATTCTCGTGACTGAAAGTTGCTTGCTTAGTCCTGGTCGCAATCCTCATCTAAGTAAAGAGGAAATTGAGAATACCTTATTAGAGAGCCTTGGAGCTGAAAAAGTTATTTGGCTTCCTTATGGTATTTATCAGGATGAAACCAATGAACATGTTGACAATGTTGTAGCCTTTGTTGGTCCTGCTGAGCTTGTTTTGGCTTGGACAGACGACAAAAGCGATCCTCAATATGCCATGTCAACAGCTGATTTAGCGCTTTTAGAAAAGGAAACAGATGCAAAAGGTCGTCACTTCACCATTCATAAACTTCCAATTCCAGCTCTTCATCAAGTTGTAACCAAAGAGGATTTGCCAGGCTACATCTATGAAGAAGGAGAAGAAGAGCGATACGCAGGTGAACGACTAGCAGCTTCCTATGTTAATTTCTATATTGCTAACAAGTCTGTCTTAGTTCCACAGTTTGAGGATGTAAACGACAAAGTGGCCTTAGATATACTCAGCAAGTGTTTTCCAGACCGTAAAGTTGTCGGAATTCCAGCCAGAGATATTCTCTTAGGTGGTGGCAATATCCACTGTATCACCCAACAAATCCCAGAATAGGAGAAAAAGATGAGAAATGTAAGAGTTGCAGCTATTCAGATGCAATGCGCTAAGGATGTGGCAACAAATATTCAAACAGCGGAACGCTTAGTACGTCAGGCTGCAGAACAAGGCGCACAAATTATTCTTTTACCCGAGTTGTTTGAACGTCCCTATTTCTGTCAGGAGCGTCAGTATGACTACTACCAGCATGCCCAGTCGGTGACAAACAATACAGCTATTCAGCATTTTAAGACCATTGCCAAGGAGCTAAAGGTCGTTTTACCAATCAGTTTCTATGAAAAAGATGGCAATGTCTTGTATAACTCTATTGCCGTTATTGATGCAGATGGGGAAGTGCTGGGTGTTTATCGAAAGACCCACATACCAGATGATCATTATTATCAAGAAAAATTTTATTTCACACCTGGCAACACAGGTTTCAAGGTCTGGGATACTCGCTATGCCAAGATTGGGATCGGTATCTGTTGGGATCAATGGTTCCCTGAAACAGCTCGTTGTCTTGCTCTAAACGGTGCTGAATTGCTCTTTTATCCTACAGCCATCGGTTCAGAGCCGATTTTAGATACGGATAGTTGTGGACATTGGCAACGTACTATGCAAGGACACGCAGCGGCTAATATTGTCCCAGTCATTGCAGCCAATCGCTATGGTTTAGAGGAGGTCACTCCAAGTGAGGAAAATGGCGGACAAAGTTCTAGTCTTAACTTCTACGGTTCATCATTTATGACGGATGAAACGGGAGCTATTCTAGAGCAAGCCAAAAGACAAGGAGAAGCTGTTCTGTTAGTAACTTATGATCTTGACAAGGGAGCAAGGGAACGCCTAAACTGGGGCTTGTTTCGCGATAGAAGACCCGAAATGTATCAACGCATTACGGACTAGTAGGGGAGAAATGAGAGATTCATTCTGCTAGACTCGTTTTCACTAGCAACTATAGGGATACAATGTTATTTAGTAAATGGATTTTATATTTTAACCCTCTAAGGCTTTCTCGCGCTTTTATGCGAGGAGCTTTTCTATTTAAGCTTTATCAATAAAACATGCTATAATAGTTGCAGAAAGGTTGGTATTTATGGCTAGGATATTGGTTATTGAAGACAATAGTGACATTCAAGAGATTTTGGGAACACTTCTTACTGAGGAGCATGAGGTGATTCAAGCCTTTTCTGGTACAGAAGGAATCATGCGTTTTGACCAAGGTGGGATTGACCTCGTTTTGCTAGATATCATGCTTCCTGGGAAAAATGGGGATCAGGTTTTAAAAGCCATCAGGGAACAAAGTCAAATTCCAGTCATTATGCTAACGGCTCTGAGCGATAAGAAGTTAATCAGTCAATACCTCTTAGATGGTGCCAATGATTACATAGTCAAACCTTTTGATTTGGACGAAGTCTTTGCTAGAGTTACTGTTCAATTACGCCAAAGTGCAGAAAAACAGCCTGTGGAAATAGTAAAAACTGAAAATCTGCCACAAAACTTGAAAAATATCCAGTTTGATGCAGAAAGTTTTGAAATCAAAAATAGTCAGGAAACTATTCGCCTGGCTAAGAAAGAATGCTTGATTCTCCAAACTCTCCTCAAACATCCTAAGAAAATTTTCACCAAGGAAGAACTTTATGAAATGGTATGGGAAGAGAGCTATCTACCTGGAGATAATACCCTCAATACGCATTTAAGTAATCTTCGTAAAAAATTAAACCAGCTTGACCCAACTCAAGAATATATTGAAACCATTTGGGGAGTTGGAGTAAGATTAAAAGGAGATAAGCAATGACCTACATGATAATCGTTGTCCTACTGATTCTCCTAATTATTTTATCGATTACATTGATTCGCTATCATCTAGCACTTGAAAGACTGAGTCAACAGATAGAAGACAAGATTCTCACGGGTAGTATGAAAAGAGTCGGAGTCAGCATTTTTTCCAAACATTTTTTACAGCTCTACCAGCAGATTGAGAATCTATTTCAGGAAGTGGAACAATCTCGGTTGGTGATGAAAAGGGAAAAGCAGACTCTGGATATGGCCATCAGCAATATCGCCCATGATATTCGGACACCTTTGACTATCGCTTCAGGCTACACCCAACAATTGATAAAGTCTCCTGAAAACAAAGGAGAAACATTACAAAAAGTAGCCCAGCATCTTGATTTAGTTTCCAAACGTTTGGAGGCTCTCCTAGAATACCGTCGTTTGATGGAAGGGGCTGTCAAACCGAAATTGGAAGAAGTGGATCTTTCAGCTTTTATCACCGAAAAGACTCTGGCTTATTATGATGTTTTTCAGGCGGCAAATATCTCGCTTGATTTTAAAGTTGAAGCTGGTTTAAAAATAAGGACTGATGAAGACTTGCTGGATCGAATTTTACAAAATTTGCTTGGAAATGTCCTAAAACATGGCAAGGAAGAAGCACGTCTATCTTTGAGAAAGGAAAAGGAACAGCTTGTCTTAGAGATTGCAAACCTTGTCAAACAGCCCATCAAAAAAATAGAAAATCTCAGCAACCGTTTTTATTCTGAAAATCTATCAGACACTGAAGAATCCTCTGGTTTAGGCCTTTATATCACTGAGGAATTATGTCATCTTCTCGGTGCAGAGATGAAACTAAGCACAGATGGGCAGTGGTTGTCGGTTTTCATTTATTTTTAATAGCAAGAAACCTCCTCTGTAGGCTAGAGGAGGTCGTTTTATTATAGACTTTTCTTTTTGAAAACTGCCAGTCCACTTAGATTAAAGATTACAATAACAGCTAAGGTAACTATGAGGGTATAGAAAATGGATTCACTATTAGCAGTCATAGCATAGAAAAACTGCAATGATAAATATGGCAAAATTTTGATACTTGGGAAGATAAGCATTGGCATAGAAAGTAAGATAGAGCTGACCAAATAGCCAATAAATACTGCAAGATAAGAATGACTAACATAGAGAATAAAGGAAACAATAGAAAGCCAAGCAAGGAGGCAAAGAAATTGAAGGAAAATGGTTGTCAATAGATTGCCAATAAAGCCATCAGGCATAGTTCCAAATCCATTTAAGATAGTTGCTGGAATAAAGGCAATCACAAGGCTGATGATAAGTTGCAAAAGTGCAATACAAGCCACTACAAAGGCTTTGGCGAGGAAAAACTCTGTACGAGAAACCCCTACTGTCAAACTATTTTTATAGAGCTTTCCGATTAAATCAACACCGAGAACTAGACAAGTTATAATAATACAGAGAAAAACGAGGTTTGAACCTTGACTAGATGCGTTAATCAGGGCTTGTACACCGTCCCAACCATGGGTTGGAATTTCTGGCTCTTCTGTCTGGATTGCCATCAGATGGCCAGTAGCTCCAATACTTGCGCCCATTAGCATGAGAGAAAAGAGAATGAACTCTGTAATCCAGAATCCTTTGGAACGGAAAAGACGGTAAAAGTCTGCTTGAATGGTATGTATCATGATTTTCCTCCTATTCGACCAATTGAGTGAAGTATTCTTCTAGGTTTTGACGGGCGTAGTATATCTCGTCAATAGCAACATCTGCTAAGGTTAAGTTCTTAAGAATCTGTTTGACATCTTGTTCTTGACCAAAAATGTGGATTTCATTTTCTGGATTGACAACCTTGAACTGGAGCTGGATTTGTTCTTTTAATACTTGACAAGCTTTCTCTTTGTCAGCTGTCTTAAGCACAATATAATCCTCACTTAGTGTTTCAAATTCAGCTTTGCTGATTTCACGGATAATCTTACCTTGATCTAAAATACCAAAGCGATTTGCTACGAGATAGAGTTCTGACAAGATATGGCTAGAGATGAGAATGGTGATTCCTTTTTCTTGATTGAGCCGTTGAATCATCAGACGAAATTCTTTGATACCAATTGGGTCAAGTCCGTTGATAGGTTCATCTAAGATCAGGAAGTCTGGTTTGGAGAGAAGGGCAATGGCGATGCCAAGTCTTTGCTTCATTCCAAGAGAGAAATCTCGAAAGACTTTTTTACCTGTATCTGACAAGCCTACATAGTCCAGCGTTTCTCGAATGACTTGATCAGCATTTGGAATATGACGAATCATACAGTAATATTTCAGATTTTGATAGGCTGTTAAGTGATTATGGGCTACAGGTGATTCGATCACTGAACCTACTCGAGATAGAGACTTGGTCCACTCATTTTCCGTTTTGCTGGAGAAGAGGGAAACAGTTCCCTTATCCGCAAACAGTAGTTGCGTAATGATTTTTATTAAGGTAGTCTTCCCAGCTCCATTCTTTCCTATAAGCCCATAAATATCTCCCTCTCTTATCGTTAGATGAAGATCCTGAAGAATAGCTTGTTTGGCAAAGTTTTTGGACAATCCATGAATGTCAAGTACTGTTTTCATGATTCTCTCCTTTTGATTTATTTTGATAACTCTAGTATAAAGCATAGAAATCAAAGAAAGCTCAAGCATTTCTAAAGAGTTTCTAAAGTTTTAGGAATTCTTAAATATCAAAACCCAGTTGACATGAACTGGGCTTCTTTACTATAAAATATATTTTTCAATCGCACTCGCAACGCCGTCTTCTTCGTTGCTGGCTGTAACATCATCAGCTAGGGATTTGACATAATCGCTGGCATTTCCCATAGCAATCCCAAGTCCTGCAAACTGGAGCATTTCGATATCGTTATTAGCATCGCCCATAGCCATAATTTCTGAAGGCTCAATATTCAAAATATCAGCTAGTCGAGAAAGAGCAGTAGCCTTTGTCGTTCCAAGTGGCATGGCTTCATAGATAACAGGCTGCGAACGAACTCCGCTAAATCGTTGACAGAGTTCCTCAGCAAAACGCTGCTCAAAATCATCTGTTTGCTCTTTTGTTCCCAAAAACATTCCTTGGAACATACGAAACTTGCCACTAGTCGCTTCCTCAAGGGAAATTTCAGTCAGGTCTGAAAAGACTAGTTTGGCATCATTTTGAATGATTTCATTAGGCTTACCACCGAGGACAAAATAATGCTCCTCATCAAAAAGAGTCAACTGAACATCACTTTTTTCAGCAAGGTTATAGAGGTATTCGATGTCAGCTGGGCTGAGTTCTTGCCAGTCAACTAATCCCCAGTCACTGGTCTGGTGAGTTGAACAACCGTTGTTAACAATGACATATTCGTTCTGGAGGTCTAGCCCCAGTTTTTTGTAGTAGGGGAGGACACCGAAAAGCGGGCGACCCGTACAGAGAACCAGTTTGACACCTTTTTCAATAGCTTGATGAATAGCAGTAATGTGAGCTTGTGGGATTTCCTTGGCTTCATTGAGGAGGGTTCCGTCCATATCCAAGGCTAGTAGTTTAATCATAAGACTTCCTTCTTTATCTTTTGGTATTATTATAGCATATTTTGGAGGAAAGGAGGAGGAATCTTCGGGCTAATCATGGTATAATAAAAGGTAATGAAAAATTCCAACGAGGCAGAGATGAAATTACTTTATACTGATATTCGGACTTCTTTGACTGAAATTCTAACCAGAGAGGCGGAAGAGCTAGTTGCTGCTGGCAAGCGGGTCTTCTACATCGCCCCCAACTCCCTTTCTTTTGAAAAGGAACGCGCCGTGCTAGAATGCTTGTCACAGCAGGCTTCTTTTGCGATTACTGTTACGCGCTTTGCTCAAATGGCTCGTTACCTGATTTTGAATGATTTGCCAGCTAAGACCAGTCTTGATGATATCGGTCTTGGGATGGCCTTTTACAGATGTCTTGCTGAACTTGATCCCAAGGATTTACGTGTTTATGGTGCGATTAAGCAGGATCCTCAGTTTATCCAACAGTTGATTGAGCTTTACCACGAGATGACGACTGCTCAGATGATTTTTTTGGACTTGGAAAGTTTAACTGATGAGGACAAGAGAGCCGATTTACTCTTGATTTTTGAGAAGGTAACGACCTATCTTAACCAAGGTCAGTTAGCTCAGGGAAGTCAATTATCCCATTTGATTGAGGCTATTGAGAATGACAAGGTAAGTAGTGATTTTAGCCAGATTGCCTTGGTTATTGATGGATTTACCCGTTTTTCTGCCGAGGAGGAGCGGATTGTGGACTTACTTCATGGCAAGGGTGTTGAGATTGTCATTGGGGCTTATGCTAGTAAGAAAGCCTATACCAGTCCTTTTAGCGAGGGCAATCTATACCAAGCCAGTGTGGAGTTTCTCCATCATCTAGCCTCTAAATACCAAACGTCTGCTCTGGATTGTTCTCAAACTCATGAGCAGATGGATAGTTTTGGCAAGGCCTCTCGTTTACTGGAGTCTTCTTATGACTTTTCAGAACTCGCTTTGGATGTTGATGAGAAAGACCGTGAAAACTTACAAATCTGGTCTTGTTTGACGCAAAAGGAGGAGTTGGAGCTAGTAGCCCGTAGCATCCGTCAGAAATTGCATGAGAACTCAGACCTGAGCTACAAGCATTTTCGTATTCTCTTGGGGGATGTAGCTTCTTATCAATTATCTCTAAAAACGATTTTTGACCAGCATCAGATTCCTTTCTATCTTGGTAGAAGCGAATCCATGGCTCATCATCCCTTGACACAGTTTGTCGAGTCTATTTTAGCTTTGAAACGCTATCGTTTCCGTCAGGAGGATTTGATTAACCTTCTTAGAACAGGTCTGTATACCGACCTTAGTCAAGCTGATATTGATGCTTTTGAACAATATATCCGCTATCTTGGTATCAATGGCTTACCAGCCTTTCAGCAAACCTTTACCAAATCCCACCATGGAAAATTTAATCTGGAACGTTTAAATGCTCTTCGTTTGCGTATTTTAACCCCTCTTGAGACTCTTTTTGCTAGCCGAAAACAAAAGGCTGAAAATCTCTTGCAAAAGTGGAACTCTTTTCTAAAAGAAGGAGCTGTGACCAAGCAGTTACAAGATTTGACAGCCACTATGGAAGCTCTAGAACAGGAAAGACAAGCCGAAGTTTGGAAGGCATTCTGCCATGTTTTAGAACAATTTGCTACTGTTTTTGCTGGTTCACAGGTTAGTCTAGAGGACTTCCTAGCCTTGCTCCATTCTGGAATGAGTTTTTCTCAATATCGTACCATTCCAGCGACAGTGGACACAGTTCTGGTACAGAGTTATGATTTGATTGCTCCTCTGACTGCTGACTTTGTCTATGCCATTGGTCTGACTCAAGACAATTTACCCAAAATTGCGCAAAACACCAGTCTTTTGACTGATGAAGAGAGACAAAGCTTAAACCAAGCGACCGATGAGGGAGCGCAATTGCTGATTGCCAGCAGTGAAAACCTCAAGAAAAATCGCTATACTATGCTTTCCTTGGTCAATTCTGCCCGTAAGCAGTTGGTTTTGTCAGCTCCAAGCCTCTTTAATGAAAGTGAAAGCAAGGAATCAGCTTATCTTCAAGAGCTAGTCCATTTTGGATTTAGGCGAAAAGAGAAGAGAATGAATCACAAAGGGCTGTCTAAGGAAGATATGGGGTCATATCACAGTCTTTTGTCCAGTCTGGTTGCCTATCACCAGCAGGGCGAGATGAGTGATAGGGAGCAAGATTTGACCTTTGTCAAGGTTCTGGCGCGTGTGATGGGGAAAAAACTAGACCAGCAAGGTCTGGAAAATCCAGCCCTCCCAACCAGTCCAAGCAGTAAGCAGTTGGCTAAGGACACCTTACAAGCTCTCTATCCTGCTGATCAGGAGTTTTACCTGTCTACGTCTGGTTTGACGGAGTTTTACCGGAACCAATACAGTTATTTCCTCCGTTATGTTCTAGGCTTACAGGAAGAATTGCGCCTACGTCCAGATGCACGTAGTCACGGAAATTTCTTGCACCGTATTTTTGAACGTGCCTTGCAGTTGCCTGACGAAGATTCCTTTGACAAACGTTTAGAACAAGCTATTCAAGAAACCAGTCAAGAACGAGAATTTGAAGCCATTTATCAGGAAAGTTTGGAAGCTCAGTTTACCAAGGAAGTTTTGCTTGATGTAGCTCGGACGACTGGACATATTCTCCGACACAATCCAGCCATCGAAACCATTAAAGAAGAGGCAAATTTTGGTGGAAAAGAGCAGGCCTTTATTCAATTGGACAATGGACGCAGTGTCTTTGTACGAGGCAAGGTTGACCGGATTGACCGTTTGAAAGCTGATGGGGCGATAGGAGTGGTAGACTACAAATCCAGTCTGACTCAGTTCCAGTTTCCTCATTTCTTTAATGGGCTCAATTCCCAGTTGCCAACTTATCTAGCTGCCTTAAAAAGAGAAGGGGAGCAGAACTTTTTCGGTGCCATGTACTTGGAAATGGCTGAGCCTGTCCAATCTCTGATGGCAGTTAAAAGTCTGGCAGGTGCAGTAGTAGAAGCCAGCAAGTCAATGAAATACCAAGGCCTCTTTTTAGAAAAAGAAAGCAGTCATTTGGGCGAGTTTTACAATAAAAACAAGGCCAACCAGCTGACGGATGAGGAATTCCAGCTCCTACTGGACTACAATGCCCAACTTTACAAGAAAGCAGCTGAGAAAATTTTAGCAGGCCAGTTTGCCATTAATCCTTATACCGAAAACAGTAGAAGCATTGCCCCATACGTCCAGCAACACCAAGCCATCACAGGATTTGAAGCCAATTACCACTTAGGCCAAGCCCGTTTTCTAGAAAAGTTAGACTTGGCTGACGGCAAACGTCTTGTCGGAGAAAAACTCAAGCAAGCTTGGTTTGAAAAAATAAGAGAGGAGTTGAATCGATGAAGCCTATTCCCTTTTTAACTGAGGAGGAAATTCAAAAACTGCAAAATGCAGAAGCAAATTCGAGCAAAGAACAAAAGAAAACTGCCGAGCAAATCGAAGCTATCTACACTTCTGGTCAGAATATCCTGGTTTCAGCATCGGCTGGTTCTGGTAAAACCTTTGTCATGGCCGAGCGCATTCTGGATCAGTTAGCGCGTGGTGTCGAAATTTCTCAACTCTTTATCTCAACCTTTACCGTCAAGGCTGCGACTGAGCTTAAGGAACGTTTGGAGAAAAAAATCAGCCAACAAATCCAAGAGACGGATGGTGTCGAGCTCAAACAACACTTAGGCCGCCAGTTGGCAGACCTACCCAACGCTGCTATCGGAACTATGGACTCTTTCACACAAAAATTCCTTGGCAAACATGGTTATCTAATTGATATTGCGCCTAATTTCCGTATTTTACAAAACCAGAGCGAGCAACTCCTTCTAAAAAACGAAGTCTTCCATGAGGTCTTTGAAGCGCATTACCAAGGTAAACAGAAAGAGACCTTTAGTCATTTGCTGAAAAACTTTGCTGGACGTGGCAAGGATGAACGGGGGCTGCGCCAGCAAGTCTATAAAATCTATGACTTCCTCCAATCCACCAGCAATCCTCAAAAGTGGCTGAGTGAATCTTTCTTAAAAGGCTTTGAAAAAGCTGATTTTACGAATGAAAAAGAAAAACTGACTGAGAAAATCCAGCAAGCCCTTTGGAATTTGGAAAGCTTTTTCCGTTATCATATGGATAATGATGCCAAGGAATTTGCAAAGGCTGCTTATCTAGAGAATGTTCAGTTGATTTTAGATGAAATTGGCTCCTTAAATCAGGAGTCCGATAGTCAGGTTTATCAAGCAGTGCTTGAGCGTGTTGTCGCAATTTCGAAAGAGAAAAACGGCCGAGCCCTGACTAATGCCAGTCGTAAGGCTGATTTGAAGCCACTGGTCGATGCCTACAACGAAGAAAGAAAGTCCCAGTTTGCTAAGCTAGGACAACTGTCAGACCAGATAACCATTCTCGACTATCAAGAACGTTATCATCAAGACACATGGGAACTAGCTAAGACTTTCCAAACCTTCATGAGTGATTTTGTGGAAGCTTATCGTCAGCGTAAACGTCAGGAAAATGCCTTTGAATTCGCTGATATAAGCCATTACACTATTGAGATTTTAGAGAATTTCCCGCAAGTTCGTGAGACTTATCAGGAGCGCTTCCATGAAGTCATGGTCGATGAGTATCAGGATACCAACCATATTCAAGAACGGATGTTGGAATTGCTGTCTAATGGCCACAACCGCTTTATGGTGGGAGATATCAAGCAATCTATCTATCGTTTCCGTCAAGCAGACCCACAGATTTTCAATGAAAAATTCCAACGCTATGCGCAAAATCCACACGAAGGCAAGCTCATTCTCCTGAAGGAAAATTTCCGAAGTAGTTCAGAAGTGCTGTCAGCAACCAATGATGTCTTTGAACGTCTCATGGACCAAGAGGTCGGCGAAATCAACTATGATAACATGCACCAGCTTGTTTTTGCCAATACCAAACTGACTCCTAATCCAGAAAACAAGGCAGAAATTCTCCTCTACGATAAGGATGACACAAGTGAGGAAGAAGAGGGGCAGGCAGAAACGAAACTAACAGGCGAAATGCGATTAGTTATCAAGGAAATTCTTAAACTTCATCAGGAACAAGGTGTTGCCTTTAAAGAAATTGCCCTTCTGACCTCCAGTCGCAGTCGTAATGATCAGATTCTTCTCGCTTTGTCTGAGTACGGGATTCCTGTCAAAACCGATGGAGAGCAAAACAATTATCTCCAATCCCTAGAAGTGCAAGTCATGCTGGACACCCTTCGTGTCATTCACAATCCCCTTCAAGACTATGCCTTGGTTGCCCTTATGAAGTCTCCAATGTTTGGCTTTGATGAGGACGAGTTAGCACGTTTGTCCCTTCAGAAAGCAGGGGATAAAGTCCAAGAAAATCTCTATGAAAAACTGGTCAATGCACAAAAACTGGCAAGTAGTCAAAAAAGCTTGATTCATACAGCTCTAGCTGAGAAACTAAATCAATTCATGAATATCTTGGCTTCTTGGCGTCTGTATGCCAAAACCCACTCCCTCTATGACTTGATTTGGAAGATTTACAACGACCGTTTTTATTATGACTATGTTGGGGCTTTGCCAAATGGGCCTGCTAGACAAGCTAATCTCTATGCCCTAGCACTGCGTGCTGATCAATTTGAAAAGAGTAATTTCAAGGGCTTGTCTCGTTTTATTGGTATGATTAACCAAGTTTTAGAAGCCCAGCACGATCTTGCAAGCGTGGCCGTCGCACCGCCAAAAGATGCAGTAGAGCTCATGACCATTCACAAGAGTAAAGGGCTGGAGTTTCCTTACGTCTTTATCCTCAATATGGATCAAGATTTCAACAAGCAAGACTCTATGTCAGAAGTCATTCTCAGCCGTAAAAATGGACTTGGTGTCAAATATATCGCCAAGATGGAGACAGGAGCAGTTGAAAATCACTATCCTAAAACCATCAAACTCTCCATTCCTAGCCTGACCTATATACAGAACGAAGAAGAATTACAGTTGGCAAGCTACTCAGAGCAGATGCGCCTTCTTTATGTTGCCATGACGCGGGCTGAGAAAAAGCTCTATCTTATCGGCAAGGGTTCTCGTGAAAAACTGGAAGCCAAGGAATACCCAGCAGCTAAAAATGGAAAACTAAATAGCAACACTAGACTCCAAGCCAAGAATTTCCAAGATTGGCTTTGGGCTATCAGCAAAGTGTTTGCAAAGGATCATCTCAACTTTAGCTATCGTTTTGTTGGAGAAGATCAGTTGACCAGAGAAGCTATCGGAGAGTTGGAAAACAAGAGCCCTCTACAAGATAGCTCTCAAGCAGATAACCGTCAGTCAGAAACCATTAAAGAAGCTCTTGAAATGCTGAAAGAGGTGGAAGTTTATAATACTCTTCACCGCGCAGCCATTGAACTGCCTAGTGTTCAAACCCCAAGTCAAATCAAGAAATTCTACGAACCTGTTATGGATATGGAAGGTGTCGAGATTGCAGGTAAAGGTCAGTCAGTAGACAAGAAAATCAGCTTTGATTTGCCAGATTTTTCAACCAAAGAAAAGGTAACAGGAGCTGAGATTGGTAGTGCCACTCACGAACTCATGCAGAGAATGGATCTCAGCCAGCGACCAACGCTTGCTAGCCTAATAGAAACTCTCAAACAAGTTCAAACCAGCCCAGCTGTTAGGGACAAGATCAATCTTTCGAAAATTCTTGCATTCTTTGACACAGCACTCGGTCAGGAAATTCTTGCTAATATTAACCATCTCTATCGCGAGCAACCTTTCTCCATGCTCAAACGAGATCAAAAGAGTCAGGAAGACTTTGTTGTCCGTGGAATCTTGGACGGCTATCTACTTTACGAAGATAAAATTGTTCTGTTCGACTACAAGACAGACTGCTATGATGAACCAAGTCAACTCATAGACCGTTATCGTGGTCAGTTAGCCCTATACGGAGAGGCTTTATCTCGAGCCTATTCGATTGAAAATATTGACAAATACTTGATTTTACTCGGTAAAGACGAGGTTCAAGTTGTAAAAGTATAATTTAGAAAGGAGACCTCATGACACTTCCAGTTAGAAAATCTCTGCACGATGCGGTTTTACAGGCTTCAAAAGCTGATACTTGGGAACAAGCTACCAAGGAATGGAATGAAGTTTCCTTGATTTTTAACGGTATCGGCCGTAGCAATTGTGTCTGTGGAAATGCTATCAAATACGCCTACGAACTCTTTAACGGTGTCACAGGCCAACGCCTCTTTCCAATTGGTAGCGACTGTGTTCGTCATTTTCATCGATTGTCCCTTGACCAGCAACTGGAAGAGGAAGAAAAACTGCTCAGAAAGGTTGAAAATCTGACCAGAAAAGCTAAGAAAAAGGAAAAAATCAAGGTCAATAAAAGTGATTTTGACGAGCGTCTTCTAAAATGGCTCTGGGAAAAAGGTGTTTTCAAGCCTAATCGTGGCAATCAGTTCTCACCTGAGAAAGACTATCAGCTCTTCCTAGAAGTCTTTCAAGGAGGAAGTTGGACCAAGGCAGAGCCCAAAAAAAAGGCACGTATGGAAGAAGTCCTTGAAAAGTGTATCAAACCCTTTTTACTTGGAAAACCAGATGACCAACTCTACCTTGTCAAGCTAGGTAAGGAGAAAATTGACTACGAACAAGAACTGCGTATCCAGGCAGAGAAAGAGCGCAAGAAGAGGGAGAAAATCGCCAAACAATATGCAGACAATCTAGTCCTAGCCATGGGCCCAGCGGAGCGTGCTTATCAGGATTACTTTGGCTTTACAGAAACCCTAACCCAAGAAGAACGCAAGTGGGAGAAAATTCTTTTTGGTAAAAATCGAACAGAACGGGCTATCAAGGCCAAACAATACCAAAAAGAGCTGGAAAAAGATCAACGAATTGCCGGTCAAGATCCAATTGAAAGAAAGCAGAAGCAGACCTGGCTTCTCAATTCCTATTTTCGTGAGCTTCCTGAAGAAAAAGCTCGATTTTCTAGGCTCTTATTAGAATATCGAAAAAGTGGAGAAGTGCCCTTTTCAACTGAATACCTGTCAGATTATCTGCTCGACTTTTTCTATAAAATGAAAGCCTTTGAGTTTGAAATCTCACCAGAACAAGTCCGAGATTTTCTAAAAGAAAGCCTCCAGTCAGATCATCTCTCCTCAGCACAAGAAAGCTGGATAGAAGGCATTCTCCTCAACTGTATCAAACCATTTTTAGAACGATTATTGATATAACTAACACCTACCGTGGAAATTTCATGGTAGGTGTTAGTTTGAATAGTCAGTGTCATTATCATTCTCTATAGATTTATTAGAAAACAAAAATCCGCTTATTTATATACGCTTTATTAAACTAGATAACTTTTAAAATCTTATAAGAATAACTAGATTATTTTAATGTTTCGTAGTATAATAACACTAGGAAAACAAACTGTATAAACCAATATTTATAGGTCATTCAAAACGCTTATATATATGTGTTAATTATTTATTACAGCGCCTAAAACTCTATTATATAAGGAAATGTTACATGATTGATATCCACTCTCACATTGTTTTTGGTGTAGATGATGGACCAAGCACAAAAGAAGAAAGCCTAGCCCTTCTGAAAGAAGCTTTTTCACAGGGAGTTCGTACGATTGTATCTACTTCACATCGTCGTAAAAATATGTTTGAAACTCCAGAAGATACAATTATGACCAACTTTAAAGAGGTTCAAGCACTTGCTAAGAAAGAACTGCCTGACTTAACTCTTTTATATGGAGCTGAAATATACTTCACCCAAGATGCTCTTGACAAATTGGAAAGCAAGCAGATTCCTACTCTGAACGATACACAATATGCTTTGATTGAATTCAGCCCGACCACCCCCTATTGGGAAATCCGCAATGCAGTAAATAAAGTTTTATTGTTAGGTATTAGACCTGTCATTGCCCATATTGAACGCTATGCTGAACTAGAAAAAAATGAAAAAAGAGTTAAAGAGCTGATAGATATGGGATGTTATACTCAAATAAATAGTTCAAGTGTTCTTAAAACTAAAATGTTTGGGGATAAGTATCGCTTACTCAAAAAAAGAGCTCAATATTTTCTTGCCCATAATCTAGTTCACTGTGTGGCTAGCGATATGCATAATCTAAGCTCAAGACCGCCATATATGGAGCAAGCATTTAACACGATTAGTCATCAGTATGGAAAGGAAAGAGCAGAAGAATTATTTTTAGTGAATCCTCAGTTGATTATATCGAACAAAAATATTTAGCAACATTTAATTTAGGTGTATTTCCTGTATTTTAACCACGTAAGCTTGAAAATCTTATTGTTTTATGTTATATTGAACTGTATGATTTAATTCTTGGTAAATATACATATTTTTAGTAGTTCCAACTTTTTTATACTTGGGACTATATATATATATATATATATATATGCATCAACGTAGTGAGTGGCGCACGCATATATATGTGTGCGCCTTAGTTTTTTCTAGGAGAATGATGCTTATGTATAGGAGAATTAAGAGAATTATAGGTCTTCTAATTTCTATACCCTCATTACTATTAATTATCCCGATTTGTTTAATAGCATGTATCTTTATTGTAATCGAATCAAGTGGTAATCCTATTTATATACAAGAACGAATTGGTTTAAATGGACAAAGTTTTTCAATTTATAAACTCCGATCCATGTATCAAGATGCTGAAAAGAATGGTCATAAATGGGCGAGCAAAAATGATACACGCATTACAAAAGTTGGACGTTTTATTCGTAAAACACGAATTGATGAATTACCACAAATCATTAATGTAATTAAAGGTGAGATGTCCATTATTGGACCACGACCAGAAAGACCAGAGTTTATCAATGAATTTTTGAAAGATATCCCTAATTTTAATGAACGTTTAGCTGTACGCCCAGGAATCACAGGCTGGGCTCAAGTAAATGGAGGTTATGAATTAACTCCTAAAGATAAATTAGTCTACGATTTATTCTATATCAATCACGAAAGTATCAAGTTAGATTTTCTTATACTATTAAAAACAATTAAAGTGATGGTTACCGGGAACGGATCTAGGTAGTTCTAAGAAAGCAAAAATAAATAAAAGGAAACAAACAATAATATGACTATTTTTAATAAAAATATTAATAGAGTTTTTTCTTTGATAAAAAGCAAACTACTATTTTTACTTCTATTTACTATAGTAGGGACGACAGCAGTTGGTCTATATACTGTGTTTATCATTTCTCCTATATACAGTGTATCCTCTAAGCTCATAATGAAGAACACTTCAAGTCAAACAAATGGGCAAAATAATGATGCGCAAACGATTGAAGCTATAAATCTCTTTCAAAGACAAGCTAAGACTTATTTAGAGATAGCAGATCTCCCCCCTGTAAAAGATGAAACCAATAAAGCATTAGGTTTGTCACCTGATGACATCGCTAAAATCAAGTCTGTTAAATTAACAAATGACTCAGGTTCTCAGTTGGTCACAATAACAGTGAGAGGACTAGATCGAAATTTAGCTGAACGTTATATTAAAGAGTATGTGTCTCAGTACAAGAAATTTACAGCAGATAGATTAGGGCGCGACAACTTGTCAGTTGTTACAGAAGCCCTGGGAAGTGATTCTCCAGTTTATCCCGTTCTATGGAAGAATCTTCTTGTATCTATTCTAGTATTTTCTTTTGTAGGATTTAATGTTATTTTCATCAAATATGTATTGAGTGATTCGATTGATTCTTACGAAGACTTGGAAGAGTTAGTGGGAACACCTGTTCTCGGGATGATTCCGACTATAGAGAGAAAGAGAAGAGGTGAGTGACATGCATATCGAAGTTATTCATAACAGTAAATCCATCGTAGCTGAGTCCTTTAGAACTTTAAGGAGTAATCTTCAGTTCTCAGAATTTGGAAAAAGTATTAAAATCATTGTCGTTACAAGTGCCAATCCCAATGAAGGAAAGAGTGAAGTCAGTATCAATCTTGCTGCCTCTTTGGCCCAACAGGGGAAAAGAGTGATTATCATAGACGCGGATATGCGTAAACCAACTCAACATAAATTAACCGAGCTAAATAACACTGAAGGACTCAGTACCTTTCTATTAAAGAAGTCAGGAGTAGATTCCATTAATCATTTGACGATAAATGATGTGAATTTAGATGTACTGACTTCAGGACCTGTTCCGCCTAATCCTTCTGAGATGTTAGCTAGTTCTTCTATGGATGAAACACTTAAAGCATTTGAGGATTTTTATGACTATGTCATTATCGATACCCCTCCCTTGCTAGCAGCAACTGATGCCCAAGTTTTAGCCAGTATTTCGGATGCTACCCTTCTGGTAGTAGATATCAAAAAATCAAAACGACGACAAATAATAGAAGCAAAAAGAAGATTAGACCATGTTGGAGCTAGACTACTTGGTGTGATAATGAATAAAATTGATTCACATAAAGATACCTATTATTACTATTATTAAACTAACTATTTGAAAGGCAGGAGAGAAAAAATGACAATCTATCTTTTAATGTTCGTCTATATCTCTTTCCTTGCCTTTTTCTCATTAAAATATGAGGATAAAGTAAAAGAGTTAGGTTTCCTTGTTCTTCCGACTTTTTTCTTTTTTTTAATCATTGCGGGTTTTCGTACTTCTAGCGTCGGAGGAGACTTAGGAACTTATATCCATATTTTTGAATCAAATCATTTACAACTTCCGGATTTATCAAATCTATTTCGTTCTCGATTTGAAATTGGTTATTTAGTAAGTAATATTTTTCTAAGAAACTTTAGTGAGCACTATCCATTTTTATTATTTTCCTATGCCTTTATAACTTTAATTGCCTGGTTTCTTGTGCTTTATAAGCATTCTAAAAATGTTTACATGAGTTTACTGATTTACTTCAGCTCGTTAGGACTCTTTTTTTATTCTTTATCAAATATCAGGCAAGGTCTAGCGATCGCTTTAAGTTTTTTAGGGTTTCACTACGTAGTAAAAAACAAGAAGATTTTAGCATGGGTATTTATCTTACTAACTCCCTTATTTCATACATCTGGTATCGTCTGCCTCTTGTTTTTCCCCCTTAAAAAAATCGTTTTAAATAAAAGAATATACCAATTTGTGTTCCTTGCATTTCTAATCATCTTACCTTTTATCAAACAAATTGCAACTATCTTTATTTCTTTCTTCCCTCAGTATACTTCCTATCTGGAATCATCATGGTTTTTGGAAAGCAATAAATGGGCACCTGTATTTTTAACAATTTGGTATGGTATCGTTCTGATCTTTGGTGAATTAGTGATTAGAAAACAGAAGTTATCGACTGAAGAAGAATTTATAAGAACTTTGTTCTTTATCTCCTTTTTATTTACTGCGTCAACTTTGCAAACAAGTCTTTTTGGCAGATTCGCACACTATTTTACCCCCTTTATTTGCCTATATATCCCTATGATTTTATCTAAAATAGGTGACAAAAAAGTTCAATGGATTTTATTTTATTTGATGATATTGGTTTACGCTTCAATCTTTCTGGTCATTGTTTATTTTAAAGCTGATTGGTACCATGTCGTTCCCTACCGTTCAGTTATTGTAGATTGGTTATTTGGAAATTAGGTTTAGGAGTTATAAAATGAAATTTTCAGTTTTAACTACAGTATATAAAAAAGAAACTCCTAGAAATTTAAGGAAAAGTTTACTAAGCTCTTATCATCAGACCATTAAACCAACAGAAATCATTTTAGTTTGTGATGGTACATTGCCAGAAGAGCTAGATAGAGAAATCGAAAAGTTGCAGAGAGAAATCCCGATTTTAAAGGTTTTTCATTTACCTAAAAACCTAGGCTCTGGACCAGCTTCCCTCTTTGGAGTTAATCAATGTCAAACAGAATTCATTGCAAGAATGGACAGTGATGACTATTCTCTAGAAACAAGGTTTGAGAAGCAATTAGCAGCCTTTGAAAAAAATCCCAATCTCATCATGGTTGGTTCCAATATCCTAGAGAAAAATACAGAGTTTACCGCCTTAAAGAAAGTACCAGAAACTACAGCCGAAATTCGTCAATATTCGAAAATGAGAAATCCCTTTAATAATCCATCGAGTATGATGAAAAAAGAATATATCTTGAGGGCTGGTAATTATCGTAAATTCCGTTACCTAGAGGATTATGACCTCACAATGAGATTGTTACACGATAATCCAACCAAGGATTTTTTGAATATCCAGGATCCCTTGGTTGTCATGCAGACTAACGATTCTAGCTATCTGCGTAGAGGCGGTTTCTTGTATGTAAAGACGGACTTTATGCTCCAATTAGATTTTTATCGTAGAAGAGACATTAGTCTAGTAGAATTTCTTAGAAATATTTTCCTTCGTAATGCGGTTCGAATTCTTCCGAATTCAGTTAGGAAATGGGTCTATAAGAAAAAAATGAGAGAAGATGTAGAGGTGATTAGGAAGATATGAAGAGAGTCATTACATACGGAACATTTGATTTATTGCATTACGGTCATATTAATCTCTTAAAAAGGGCAAAAGCTTTGGGAGATTACCTCATAGTCGCCCTTTCTACCAATGAATTTAATAGACTAGAAAAAAATAAAGAATGTTATTTTGATTACGAAGAAAGAAAATCGCTATTAGAGGCTATCAGATATGTGGATCTTGTCATACCAGAAGAAAATTGGGATCAAAAAATCTCAGACATCGAAAAGTATCATGCTGATGTGTTTGTCATTGGAGATGATTGGCAGGGAAAATTTGATTATTTAAGTGATTTGGGAATAGAGGTTGTTTACCTATCACGAACAAAAGAAATTTCAACTTCTAAGATAAAGAATGATTTGAATCAAGGGAACTAGGATGAAATATCAAGTCATACATGTAACAGGTAGTGTAAGGAATACCATGAGTGGGGTACAAAGTTTTATCAAAAATCATATTCCAACTGATGATCAAGAGTTTGAATATATGGTTGGAGAGTCAAATGGAGAGGCTCATTTCCCATTTAATCAATACCTAGATGAAAAAGAAATCAAACGCATTGTATTTCCTGCCCTAAAGATTTCTAAATTATTTGCCTATGCGAGAGAGTGTCGTCAATTTTATAAAAGTAATAAAATTGACATTCTCCATGTCCATAATCCTATAACCGCTTTTATCCATAATTACTATGCTCGAAAAAATGGTGTTCCAGTTAGGATTTACCACAATCATAGTAGCCAATTTTCAGACACTTGGTTAAAAAGTATTCGCAATCGATTTTTGGTCTTTTTAGCTTTGAAAAATGCGACCCGTCGTATCTCTTGTGGTCAATTAGCTGGATTGAAGATATTTGGAAAAAAAGAATTTCAAATCCTTCCAAATGCAATTGACATCAACAAGTATCGCTTTTCTCCGATTTTTAGAGAAGAAATCCGCAAAGAGTTTCATATAGCTGAACATCAAAAAGTAGTAGGGATGATTGGCATTTTAAATCCTTTCAAGAATCAGAGCTTTTTGATTGAAGTTGCTAAAGAATTACCTGACGTTACCTTTGTCTTTGTTGGTGAAGGTCCAGATCGTGCCATTTTAGAAGAAAACAGTAAGGAAGTGAAGAATATTATCTTTACAGGAAAAAGAGAAGATGTTCATAAATTTTATTCAGCCTTTGATATTTTTGCCTTTCCATCTTTGTATGAAGGTTTCCCAATGGTAATGGTAGAAGCTCAATGTTCTGGAGTCAATATTATCATGAATGAAACAATTGATCCAACAACTCAGATTGTTGATGAACTCTGTACAGCTATGCCTCTAGATAAGGATAAATGGGTAAACTATATCGAAAAGGCGCCTATCAAGGATAAGCAACGACAGCTGAATGAACACCTAAAGCGATTTGACATCGAAGAAAATGTTCAAAATTTAAAAGAAATTTATAAGCAAGGTTTAAAAAGAGAATGATCAACTATTTAAAACCCTTACTTTTTAAAGTAAGTGATTTTACTTATAAGATAAATAAAATTATTCACAAGAAAAGGAATAGAATTGTTCTGTATTCTAACTGGGGATTTAGAGATAATCTTAGAACACTCTATCACTATTTAGTGGACAATGGCTATCAGGAAACGTACGAAATCGTTTGTGCTTCTAATGATTTTTATCATTTAGACAAAGAAAATGATGTAAAGTATGTTTCGATTTATCGAGGTTTCTTTTATTTTTTAACATCTAAATATTTTTTCTATTCATTTGGCAAGTATCCTATAAAGCCTGCTCCAAGCCAGATGGTTGTCAACTTGTGGCATGGAATGCCCTTGAAAAAAATTGGGAATCTTGAAGTTGGAATGGAAAAAATTGACTATAATTTCTTTACAAAATTAGTCTCCTCTTCAGAATTATTTACTCCAATCATGAAAGCAGCCTTTAATGCTAAAGATGAGCAGATGCTTCTTGTTGGCAACGTTCGAAATGATGAGCTCTTTAAAGAGAAAAAAGAGAAGAAAATCATCTGGATGCCAACTTACCGAAATTCCAAAAATTATCATGATAGCCAAGCGGCATTGATATTTTCTTTAGAAGAAGAGGACTTTAAAAACATTGAAGAACTACTTTCAAACTATGGCTATCAACTTTATATTAAACTTCACCCTCTTGAGGAATCTCAGTTAAAATTTGAGATGAATTATTCGACCATTCATCTATTGACAGAAGATATCATCAGTGAGCAATATGGGACTTTATATACCTTTTTGGGAACAACAAGTGCATTAATTACTGATTATTCATCAGTATTTTTAGATTATTATTTATTAAATAGGCCAGTTGCATTTACCATTAATGATTATGAGGAATACAAAGAAAAAAGAGGCTTTGTATTTGAGGATGTGAAGAGTTTAATGGTGGGTAGTGTCATTCGTGATTCGCATGATTTATTAGATTTCCTAGCGAGTGTCATGAAATCTGAAGATCCTTATATTGAAGAACGAAAAAAAGTTAATAACAAGGTAAATGCCATTCAAAAAGATTTTACAAAGACACTTTTGGATGAAATTGGATTAAGGAAATAAGGTTAGGATAAAGAATGATTAGTGTAATCGTACCTGTTTATAATGTAGAAACTTATCTGGAAGAATGTTTAGACAGCATTCAAAACCAAACCTACACAGACTTTGAAGTCCTTTTAGTCAATGATGGTTCAACAGATGGATCAAAAGCTATTTGTGAACGTTATTGTAAAGAGAATCGTCGCTTTCACTTGTTGAATCAAGAGAATCAAGGATTGAGCGCTGCACGAAATACTGGTGTAGCAGCTTCAAGAGGAGAGTTTATTGTATTTGTGGATAGTGATGACATGATTCTAGCGAACTATTTAGAAACCTTAATGCACTATATGCGTGAAGACGTAGATATTGTGGAAAGTCAGTTTACCGTATCTAACGAGGAATTTCTTGCTAAAAGTTTTAAAGAACCAAGTATTCTATTCGAAGGGAACTCTCAAGAAGCAGTAAAAATTTTCCCTAAACATGTTTTAAATGTTAATGCAGTTACAAAACTTTATAGAAGATCAATTGTTGAAGCTGTTCCTTATATAGATGGGGTGATTTTTGAAGATGTTTATTGTGGAATTGGAATGTTAAAATATATTCGAAAAATCATTAAAATTGATTATAAAGGTTATTATTATCGACAACATCAAGCTAGTATCATGCATCGAACCTTTACTCCTAAAAATTTAGATATCTTTACAGTCAGTGACCAATTAATAGACTTGTATTCTGATAGGGAAGAACTTCTTCCTTACATTGGAAGCTTCCTAGTTCATGTAGCAACCATGCATTATCAAGACTATATCCAAAAAGGAAATCCATATGCAGATGTCTATAATCAGAAATTAGCCGACTATGTAACTATCACCAAGAAAAATCCTGAGCTTGCAAAAAGTTCGCGTATGATTCGCCTCTATAATATTTGTCCAAAATATTATAATTCGATCATTTTCCCTGTTTATCATTTTTTGTGGAAACTAAAAAATGGAATTAGAAAGTAAATTCAGATGAATAAAAATGAATGAGAAGGAAGCTGTTTTATGATTAGCATAATCGTTCCAGTTTATAACGTGGAAGAATATCTGGAAGAATGTCTAGAGAGTATTCGAAAGCAAACCTATCAAAATATCGAAGTCATCTTAGTCAATGATGGATCAACAGATGGCTCACAAGCTATTTGTGAGCATTTTTGCCAAACAGATAAGCGTTTCCGATTGATCAATCAAAAAAATCAAGGTCAAAGTGTAGCCAGAAATCATGGCGTAAAAGAATCCCTTGGTGAATATATCATGTTTGTCGATAGTGATGATGTCATTAAAGCAAATATACTAGACGTATTACTATCCTATATGAAGGCGGATGTGGATTTAGTAGAATGTAGTCTTGTTCGCAATCAAGAAGAATTGCATAAAAATAAACCGATTCGAGTTATTTTCGAAGGTAATTCAACGGCAGCCATTATTAAATGTATAGCACTTAAAGAAGTGAATTATTCCCCATGTGCAAAATTATATAGAAGAGAAATTATTGAAAAAGTTCCATTTTTAGAAGGTGTTATTTACGAGGATGTTTATACAGGAATTAATTTTTTAAAAAATATTCGAAAAATGGTAGTTGTTGATTTAACTGGGTATTATTACCGATTTAGTCCGAATAGTACTATGACAACTTCTTTTAATGAGAAAAATTTAGATATTTTTAAAGTTGGAAATCAATTAATAGCATCATTCCAAGATGATGCATATTTATTACCGTACATTGGATACTTTATGTTTTATCTAGGGGTTAGTCATTATTACAGAGATGGCATTACGAAGAAGAGTCCTTGTGTTAGTTTGTATGAGAATTTTATAAAGGAGTCTGCTTTTATTGCGAAGCAATCTCAAGAAGTTGTTCGAAAATACCGTTTACTAAGAATGTATTTCATAGCGCCAAAATATTTTTTAACGATTACTCATCCAGTGTATCAGTTTCTGTATAAAGGATGGAGTAAATTTAGAAAGTTGATTCACAAAAGACAAATGAAGGAGCTTATGAACAAAAATGATTAGTATAATCGTTCCAGTTTATAACG
Organism: bacterium; assembly: GCA_905221245.1. GTDB lineage: Bacteria > Bacillota > Bacilli > Lactobacillales > Streptococcaceae > Streptococcus. The sequence goes on along the minus strand of CAJNCK010000002.1, from coordinate 169,096 downwards.
TGGAAGAATATCTGGAAGAATGTCTAGAGAGTATTCGAAAGCAAAGCTATCAAGATATAGAAGTCATCTTAGTCAATGATGGTTCTATCGATGGCTCCCAAGCTATTTGTGAGCAATTTTGCCAATCAGATAAGCGTTTCCGATTGATCAATCAAAAAAATCAAGGTCAAAGTGTAGCCAGAAATCGTGGCGTGAAAGAATCCCTTGGCGAATACATCATGTTTGTCGATAGTGATGATGTTGTAAGTCTTGGTCTATTAGAACAACTAATGAAGTATAAGTCAGATGGAATTGATATTGTAGAATGTAATAGAACCGAGGATATTCAATGTTTAAATGAAGAAAAAAAAGATATTCATGTTAAAGAATTTGATTCAAATGAAGCATTATACCAATGTTTTAATCATGGCGTAAGTTGGAGCCCTGTCGCAAAACTCTATCGCCGTAAAATAGTGGAGAAAGTTCCATTTTTAGAAAATTTAATTTATGAAGATTTTTATACTGGAATCGTCTCTTTAAAATATATTCATAAAATGAGAAAAATTGACTATATTGGTTATTATTATCGATATCATACTTCTAGTACAATGAATCAGACATATTCAGAAAAGAATCTTGATATTTTTAAAGTTGGCGAAAAATTATTAGAGGAATTTAGAGAAGATAATTGGTTACCTTATGTAGGGAATATGTTATTTTTAGTTGGTATTGGACATTTTAAAAAGTATAACATAAGAGTTGGACATCCATATTATCAGTTATATGTTGATGCAATTGATAACTATTTTGAAATAGCTAAGAAATCATCAGATATTTTCAATTCTAGTAAACTATTAAGATGGTACAGTTATTCACCAAAATATTTTTTTAGTTTATATTATCCTTTGTATTTAAGATATTTAGACATTCGAAAAAAATGGAAAATTTAATAGGAGCCTATTTATGATTAGTGTCATTGTACCTGTTTATAATGTTGAAGAGTATCTGGAAGAATGTTTAGAGAGTATCAAAAATCAAACTTATAGCAATATTGAAGTAATACTTGTTAACGATGGTTCTACGGATCATTCACAAGAAATTTGTGAGAGATATTGTAAACAAGATCCTCGTTTTCACTTAATCAATCAAGAAAATAAAGGATTAAGTGGCGCTCGTAATCGTGGTATGACTGAATCTAAAGGCGAATTTATCACTTTTGTAGACAGTGATGATGTCATTAAAGACGATATGTTGGAGCAATTATTTAAGCACATGACTTCAGAAGAAATGGACATCGTAGAATGTTGGTATACAAATGATCAAAAAGAAATAGAAATCCCTTCTCCCGAGAATGTCAAAATTATTTTTCAAGGAAATGCCCAAGAAGCTTTAGTCTCTTTATGTAAAGATAATATTGTCCGTTTGAATGCAGTCGCTAAACTTTTTCGAAGACAAGTGATTGTCAATTTTCCATTTTTAGAAGGTCTATTTTATGAAGATGTGTATGGAGGAATGGGAATCTTAAAACATATTCATAAAATGGTGAAAATCGATTATATAGGATATTATTATCGCGTGCGTTCTGGTAGTATTATGAATCGCGAATTTAGTTTGAAAAATTTGGATTTGTTTACTATTTGTGATAAAGTGGAGCATTTATATGATGGAAATGCTGACTCACTCCCATACGTACATCGTCGCTTATTTCATTTAGTCTTGATGCACGTTGTCGACTATCGTATATTTGAAGGAAATCCCTATCAAGAAAAATATGTCGAGTATCTGAATCGTTACGCTAAAAGTTCAAGTCGCACATTTTTAATGAGAGCTTATCGCTTATTCCCTAAAAAGATTGTCTTTATTTCAAGAGTTGTTGGAGCCATTCAATGGAGATTTGAAAAATATATTGTAAAAAGATTTTGGAGAGGGTTGAAGTAGTATGAATTATTACTTAAAAGAATTTTACGCAGAAGCCAAACATGCAGGATCTAAGGCAAGATTAGATGCTGAAAAAATAATACTAGAAGCAGGATATCAACCTTTTTCCCTAAATAATGATTCAAATCCCATCACTTTGACAAAAAATGATGTGTTAGTTCTTCAATTTCCGTTATTATGGCATACCTTAAAAAAACAAATTTTTACGAGATTTTTGAAAAATAGAACATTCAAAGCTTATTTGCTGATTCACGATATCGAGTCCCTGAGAAATAAAAAAATCAAGTCATTTACAGATTTCAAATATTCCATTATCCATTTTTTACAAAATAAAACAGTCCTTGAAAAAGTAGATGGTATTATCGCTCATAATGAAAAGATGAAAGCAGAACTTGTGCGATTAGGAATACCGGAAGAGAAGATTGTTTCCTTAGAGATATTTGACTATTTGATTCCACATTATAAAGAGAAGAAAGCTTATGAAAAAGAAACTATTTTGTTAGCTGGAAATTTCGATATTCGGAAAACAAAATACGCAAGACAATTACCCGAAAAACCAGATTTTTCTATTTATGGCATTAACTTTGAAGAGGAGAATCTTCCTCACAACGTTCATTATCAAGGTGCTTTTTCTCCTGATGAACTTTCTAATCACTTGCATGGTGGTTTTGGCTTAGTCTGGGATGGAGATAGCCCCCATACTTGTAGTGGGATGTATGGAGAATATTTAAAGATGAATAACCCACATAAAGCCTCTTTATATTTAGCATCAGGTTTTCCAATCATCGTGTGGAGACAATCTGCTTTAGCTGAGTTTGTACGAAAAAACCATTGTGGAATACTTGTTGATTCATTATTTGAAATTGCAGATTGTTTAAACTCGATTGATGAAGAAGATTTTCAAGAGCTGATTAAAAATAGTAAAATAGTAGGAGAGAAACTTCGTAACGGATATTTTCTAAAAACAGCTTTAGAAAAATGTGAAAGGAATTTGTAGAGTTTATGAAACTACAAATCTTACAAAAAAAAATGGCTCGCTATCGTCAAATTTTAAAATATTATGGCCTTAAACTAACATGTGTTTACTTTCTTGCACAAAAATCTGACAAGATGTTTTATGATTTTCGTAGAAAGATTCTTTTGGATTTTGTACTAAAATTAAGAAAAGAAGCACAACTAGTTGATTCGAGTAATGAAAAAGAGGAAGAAACAACAGAATTTCCGAAAATGATTTGGACAATGTGGCAACAGGGAGAAGCTCAAATGCCTGAGACGGTCCAGGCTTCAATGAAGACCATAAAAGACTTCGCCAAAAGAAATGACTGTGAATTCTACTTGTTGACGGATGAAAATCTGGCAGATTTCATCAATATTCCAAGAGACATCACCGAAAAATACAAGAAAAAAGAATTATCAGCTGCGCATTATTCAGATATTATTCGTTTTAGTCTCTTATACAAATACGGTGGAATTTGGATGGATGCAACCTTATTTGTATCTCCCTATGCAACTTTAGAAATGTTTGAAGGTGATTTCTTTACTCTGAATCATCCACCTATACGATCTAAACAAATAGAACGAACTGTTGGTGACTTTAAATGGGCAGGTTTCTTTCTGGCAGGAAAAAAAGGCAAGCCTTATTTTAAACATATTCGGGATTTATATCTTTACTATGTTCGTAAATACCCAGTTTTTATTCATTACCTGATGATGGATTATTTTATTTTGTCCGAATATAAGTGCAATCCTTATTTTGAAAACTTAGTGGATAGATTACCGATTCTATCACCAGCTGAGCGTGTTTGGTTTTTAAGAGACCATGCCCATAATCTTTTTGATGAAAAAGAATGGGAAGAAGTGTTAAAAACGACACCGATTATGAAAACGACTTATAAAATCAAGAAAGAAGAAGTCCTTCCAGGAAGTTATCTCGATCAACTTTTACAAGGAAAATTAAAGGAATAGATGAAATACACGAAAAAAAGTAGAACCGAATTTGCCACCTTAAATACTAGTATTGCTCTGGCATTGCAACCTTTTCAAGTACTTCTTGGCTTTATCAATCGAACCATTTTTATCAATTTACTTGGGGTAACCTATCTAGGATTAAACAATTATTTGTCTAGCTTAGTTTCTATCCTGTCTTTGGCAGAATTAGGGGTTGCTGGAGCCATGAGCTATGCACTATATGGACCCTTAGACAGAGAAGAACATGGAAAAATCAATGCCTTTATGATTCTTTTCAAACAATTATATAGAATCATTGGCTTTTCTATTTTTATACTGGGCGCTATACTTTCTTTATTTCTTCCTTATATGATAAAGGATTATACGGTAAATAGTGAAGTATATTTGATTTTTTTCCTCTTTGTATTTAACTCAGCTTCCAGCTATTTTTTCTCCTATAAACGAACCTTACTTTATGTCGATCAGCGTAATTATGTGATGACTTTGATTGACTTTGGATTAAATACGCTTCGTGTATGCTTACAAATCGGAATTTTATTCTTTACTAAAAATTATATCTTTTATCTATTGATCAGTATCATGATGAATTTTATAGGGAATATCATCATGTCGGGGATTGTAGATAGATTGTATGGTTACTTGTTTAAGAATGAGATAACACCCATTAATCAGGAGGAAAAAGGAAAATTTATCCGAAATATCAAAGGAAATATAGTAGGTAGTATTGGAGAAACCATTGTTTTTCAAACAGATAGTATTCTAATGGCAAGTTTTGTCAGCTTAGCAGCTATTGGTATTTATGGGAATTATACCTATGTTTTAGGATTTCTTTCACTGATTTTAAATACTGTGATCAATTCAGTTGTTTCTTCCGTAGGTAACTTAGTCCATTCGAAATCTACGACAGTAGCAGATACGGTTAAATTCCTAAAAAAATTCCAATTTATTGCTTTTAGCCTGATTTATTTTGCTAGCTTAGGCTATTTAATGTTCATTCATCCATTTATGACTATCTGGTTAGGTGAGAGTTTTTCATTTAATCGTACAGTTGAGATTTTGATTGTCCTTCATTTTTTCCTAACTTTTTATAGAAGACCGATTCTAACGTTAATTTCAGTTTATGGCTTAAGTTATGAGCAAAATAAAAAAGTTATCGTCGAGATTTTATTAAATATTTCTCTTTCACTCTACTTTTTAGCCATTTTAGATTTAGGAGTAGCTGGAATTTTATTGGGTACGATTTGTTCAACAGTCTTGACCTGTACATGGTATGAACCCTATAGCGCCTTTAAGTATGGATTGAAAGCTTCCTCAAAGGACTTTTTTAAAACATTGTTACAAGATTTCACTGTCGCAGGGATAAGCTTTCTACTTTTGAGTTTACTGGATAACTACCTCTTAACTCAGCTAGATTTCATTTTTTGTTTGATCATCAAAATCGTCCTTTATTTGACAGTATTGGGTGTCTACGTTTTCCTATTTAGAAATCATGAAGGCGGTAGACAAATCATACTGATGATTCAAAAAGTATTAAAGTTAAAAAAATAAGGAGAAATCAATGAAAAGAATTTTGGTTTGTGGTCTGGTTTCAGATGTTGGTGGCTTGGAAAAAATTGTTCTAGATTTTTATAACCATATTGATACCTCTGAATTTGAATTGGAATTTTTACTACAAGGTCCTGAAGATGTTGAATTTAGTGATCATTTTAAAAAGCTTTGTCGCAATCCTCTAGTCGTTCATAGAATCCCCAAGTTAAGACCTCATATCCAGCAAGCCTTAAAAGAATGGGATGATTTTTTTAAGAAAAATGCTCATCGTTATGATATTGTATGGTCCAATCAAAATGGCTTGACACATTTAGAATTTTTAAAATTGGCAAAGAAATATGGGATAGAAAAAAGAATCATTCATGGACATTGTGCGACAGCAGATAAATTTTATCGCTTTGTTCATCCAGTCAATCGTCTTTTTGTTAGAAAATATGCGACCGATTTTTGGGCCTGCGGAACAGAAGCATTGAACCATTTTTATCATGGTCAAGAACGAAAAAAGGCCTTGGTTATTCATAATGCCATTGAAGTTGAGAAATTTGTATATAATCAAGAAATGCAAGCCCAACTTCGAAAGAAATATCAGATTCCTGAAAATTGTTTGGTCATTGGGCAAGTTTCCCGCTTAAATGAGAAACAAAAAAATCAAAGTTTCTGTATTAAGGTCTTTTCTGAAATTGTTAAAAAAGAACCAAATTCTCGTTTAGTATTTATCGGAAGAGGAGATACTGCATTTTTAGAAAATGTGGCAAAAGAATATGGTGTAGAAGACAAAGTCATTTTTACAGGCTTGACCACTAATGTCGGAAAAATGCTAAATTTATTAGATGTGTTCTTCTTCCCATCTAATTTTGAAGGATTGCCAATTGTACTCATTGAAGCACAAGCAAATGGATTACCTGTTGTAACAGCAAATCATTTACCAGATGCAAGAATACTAGATAACTACGATAACAGCCTGTCTTTAAAAGATTCTCTTGAAAAATGGGCAGATAAGATTTTGTCGGTCAGAAATCATCGAGAGTTTGATACAGAAAAGATTAAACAGCTGATAGATGAAAATGGCTACGAGATTGAATCAGCAACCAGACAGTTGGAGAAATTATTTGATGAGTGATAAATAACTGATGGAGAGGGCAAGGATGTCTTCTCTAATTTCATTTCAATCAGACCATTATCCGGTAGTTTCATAAATAAAATTAGGTATGTTTTAATAGTACTTCTAAAAGCTATTTTATCAGCTGAATAATTAACTTAATTGCAAGAGAATACTACTAAGTTTATATTTAATAATCTCATGGATTAGAGATGACTATTTTTCGGAGGTTAATATATCAAAAAATGAGATTGCATTCAATTTTTCTTAATAAAGTAGCTTTTCTAGACAAAAGCTTATGCAAAAAAGAGTAATTTATGATAGAATATAAGGCAAGAAAGAAAACGTTTTTACAATTTTTTCAATCCGAAGGAGATATATTATGGCTACTATTCAATGGTTTCCTGGTCACATGTCTAAAGCGCGTCGACAGGTGCAGGAAAATTTAAAATTTGTTGATTTTGTAACGATTTTGGTGGATGCTCGTTTACCTCTATCTAGTCAAAATCCTATGTTGACAAAGATTGTTGGTGACAAACCAAAACTCTTGATTTTAAACAAGGCGGACTTGGCTGATCCAGCAATGACCAAGGAATGGCGTCAGTATTTTGAATCACAAGGAATCCAGACGCTGGCTATCAACTCCAAAGAGCAAGTGACTGTAAAAGTCGTAACAGATGCTGCCAAAAAACTCATGGCTGATAAGATTGCTCGCCAGAAGGAACGTGGTATCAAAATTGAAACCTTGCGTACTATGATTATAGGGATTCCAAACGCTGGTAAATCTACTCTCATGAACCGCTTAGCTGGTAAGAAGATTGCCGTTGTCGGCAACAAACCAGGTGTTACCAAGGGACAACAATGGCTTAAAACCAATAAAGACCTGGAAATCTTGGATACTCCAGGGATTCTCTGGCCTAAGTTCGAAGACGAAACTGTCGCTCTCAAACTAGCCCTAACAGGTGCTATCAAAGACCAGTTGCTCCCTATGGATGAGGTGACCATTTTTGGTATCAATTATTTCAAAGAACATTATCCAGAAAAGTTGGCTGAACGCTTCAAACAAATGAAAATTGAAGAAGAAGCGCCTGTTATTATTATGGATATGACCCGCGCCCTCGGTTTCCGTGACGACTATGACCGTTTTTACAGTCTCTTCGTGAAGGAAGTTCGTGATGGCAAACTCGGTAACTATACCTTAGATACATTGGAAGACCTCGATGGCGACGATTAAAGAAATCAAAGAACTCCTTACAACAGTCAAGGACTTAGATAACCCTGTTTTTTTAGAACTTGAAAAAGATGGTCGCTCTGGAGTTCAAAAGGAAATCAGCAAGCGTAAAAAAGCCATTCAAGCTGAATTGGATGAGGATCTTCGTTTGGAATCCATGCTTTCCTATGAAAAAGAACTTTATAAGCAAGGATTGACCTTAATTGCTGGTGTTGATGAGGTCGGCCGTGGTCCTCTGGCTGGACCTGTAGTCGCTGCAGCCGTTATTTTACCTCAAAATTGTAAGATTAAAGGTCTCAACGACAGCAAGAAAATTCCTAAAAAGAAACATCTGGAAATTTTCCAAGCCGTTCAAAACCAAGCCCTGTCAATCGGGATTGGTATCATGGATAATCAAGTCATCGATCAAGTCAATATCTATGAAGCAACCAAACTGGCCATGAAAGAAGCAATCTCCCAGCTCAGTCCTCAACCTGAACATCTCTTAATAGATGCCATGAAACTAGACTTGCCCATTTCACAAACATCTATCATCAAAGGAGATGCCAATTCCCTCTCGATCGCAACGGCTTCTATAGTAGCCAAGGTGACACGTGATGAATTGATGAAGGAATACGATCAGCAGTTCCCTGGCTATGATTTCGCTGCTAATGCAGGATATGGAACAGCTAAACACCTGGAAGGACTTAAAAAACTAGGAGTTACCCCAATTCACCGAACCAGCTTTGAACCCGTTAAATCACTGGTTTCAGGAGAAAAAGAAAGTTAAGTTAGAAGGAATGATTATGGAGGAACAGTCAGAAACACTCAGTTCCAAGAAAGAATTTGCCTTTGCCTCAAGCACCATTTTATCCCAAGTTGGACGAGGAATCATCGTCGGTCTCGTTGTCGGAATCATCGTCGGATCCTTTCGGTTTTCAATCGAAAAAGGCTTCCACCTGATACAAGGACTTTATCAAGATCAAGCGCACCTAGTGCGCAATCTTTTTATCATTGGTCTATTTTATTTAATAGTTTGTTGGCTCAGTGCGAAATTAACTCGATCAGAAAAAGATATCAAAGGTTCAGGAATTCCTCAAGTCGAAGCCGAATTAAAGGGACTAATGACTCTCAACTGGTGGGGCGTTCTTTGGAAAAAATATGTTCTAGGAATTTTGGCTATTGCCAGTGGACTCATGCTGGGGCGTGAGGGACCCAGTATTCAACTTGGAGCGGTCGGTGGTAAAGGAATTGCCAAGTGGCTCAAATCCAGTCCAGTAGAGGAACGCTCCTTGATTGCGAGTGGAGCTGCCGCTGGTCTAGCTGCAGCCTTTAATGCTCCGATTGCAGGACTTCTCTTTGTGGTAGAAGAAGTTTATCACCATTTTTCACGCTTTTTCTGGGTCTCAACTCTAGCAGCTAGTCTCGTAGCAAACTTTGTTTCTCTGCTCATATTTGGCCTAACACCCGTACTGGATATGCCAGACAACATCCCACTCATGACCCTTGATCAGTATTGGATTTACTTGGTTATGGGAGTTTTTCTTGGACTATCTGGTTTTCTCTATGAGAAAGCTGTGCTCAATGTTGGTCGAGTTTATGATTGGCTCGGTCAAAAAATCCATTTGGATAGAGCTTATTACCCAATTCTTGCCTTTATTCTCATCATACCAGTCGGCATCTTCTTACCACAAATCCTTGGTGGTGGAAATCAGCTGGTTCTTTCCTTAACTGAGCAAGATTTTAGTTTCCAAGTTCTATTAGTTTACTTTTTGATTCGCTTTGTTTGGAGCATGATTAGCTATGGAAGTGGCCTTCCAGGAGGAATTTTCCTACCAATTTTGGCGCTTGGTTCCTTACTTGGTGCCCTAGTTGGTGTCATTTGTGTGAATATTGGACTTGTCAGTCAGGAGCAATTCCCTATATTCGTCATCCTGGGAATGAGTGGCTATTTTGGAGCAATTTCCAAGGCTCCCTTAACAGCTATGATTCTCGTAACTGAAATGGTAGGCGATATTCGCAACCTCATGCCACTTGGTTTAGTAACCTTAGTAGCTTACATCATCATGGATTTACTTAAAGGTGCGCCAGTCTATGAGGCCATGCTAGAAAAAATGCTACCAGAAGAAGCGACAGATGAAGGAGAAGTCACACTCATTGAAATCCCTGTTTCAGATAAAATAGCAGGAAAACAAGTGCACGAACTCAACTTGCCTCATAACATCCTCATCACAACACAAGTTCATAATGGCAAGAGCCAAACAGTTAATGGTTCAACCAGAATGTATCTGGGTGATATGATTCATCTGGTTATTCCAAAAAGTGAAATTGGAAAAGTCAAAGATTTGTTGTTGTAGGGGTTTTTACATAATTTATGTTATGTAAAAATAAATTTCTTAATTAAATATATTAGAAAACCGATTCTCAGCAATGAGATCGGTTATTTTTTTCAGACAAGATATTTCACATACAAGTAACTGAACTTTCTTAAAAATAAGATTATAGTTAAGTTAGAAATGATAAAGCATAAAGCTAGAAAGGAGTTTACTGTATCAAATCTGTACAGCAAGATTAAAATAATAAAAATGTACTTTATTCTAAGGCAACATAAAGTACATTTTTTGATTGAGTAGCTTAGAAGAGTAATGTACAAAATCACCCTCTTTTAAATTCCTTGTAAGTCTAGAAACCTTGATTTAATCAGGTTTTTGAATTTAGTAAAGTGCATTTTCACTAAAATTCAGGTTTGAAAAATTTCCAGTTATAGTATATTTCCATCTATAAAAACAAAAACTCCCACAACATCTTTCCGAAAAACTATAATTTTCTTGAAAAATATATAAACCTATGCTATACTACTAGTAGACTTATTTACGGAGAAAATACATGAAACGTGAGATTTTACTGGAACGAATCGATAAACTGAAACAAATCATGCCTTGGTATGTTCTTGAATACTACCAATCTAAGCTTGCTGTTCCTTACAGTTTTACAACCTTGTACGAATACCTCAAGGAATATGATCGATTTTTCAGCTGGGTTTTAGAGTCTGGCATCTCAAATGCCGATAAAATATCTGATATTTCTTTATCTGTCTTGGAAAATATGTCTAAGAAAGACATGGAATCCTTTATCCTTTACCTACGTGAACGTCCTTTGCTGAATGCTAATACAACCAAGCAAGGAGTTTCTCAGACAACCATCAATCGGACTTTGTCAGCACTTTCTAGTCTTTATAAGTATTTGACTGAGGAAGTTGAAAACGATCAGGGAGAGCCTTATTTTTATCGTAATGTAATGAAAAAAGTTTCAACCAAGAAAAAGAAAGAAACGCTTGCTGCCAGAGCTGAAAACATCAAGCAAAAACTCTTTTTAGGTAATGAAACAGAAGGTTTTCTAACTTATATTGACCAAGAGTATCCACAACAACTTTCAAATCGCGCGCTCTCATCATTCAACAAAAATAAAGAACGTGATTTGGCCATTATTGCCCTTCTCTTGGCGTCTGGTGTCCGCTTATCTGAAGCTGTTAATCTGGATCTAAGAGATCTCAATCTAAAAATGATGGTTATCGATGTCACTCGAAAAGGTGGTAAACGTGACTCTGTCAATGTCGCTGCCTTTGCAAAACCTTATCTAGAAAATTATCTCGCCATTCGAAATCAACGCTATAAAACGGAAAAGACAGACACAGCGCTCTTTCTGACCTTATACCGAGGTGTCCCGAATCGTATCGATGCTTCCAGTGTGGAAAAGATGGTTGCTAAGTACTCTGAGAACTTCAAAGTCCGTGTAACACCCCATAAACTACGCCATACCCTAGCAACCAGGCTCTATGATGCTACTAAATCGCAAGTTTTGGTCAGTCACCAGCTAGGACATGCCAGCACACAAGTCACTGACCTCTATACCCATATCGTTAATGATGAACAAAAGAATGCTCTAGATAGTTTATAAAATACATAAAATAAATTATGTAATATATGATTTTTAAAAAAGAAGCTGGTCCTACAACCAACTTCTTTTTGATTTATCCTACTACAGCTTCAGCGATTTCTTCACGACTAATACCAGCGAAGTAGCGTGTAATATCAATGCTTTCTAGAGCTTTAAGAACATCTTCGCGTTCGTATTTCACCCCACGAAGGATATCTTCTACTGCAGCAACGTCTTCAATACCAAAGAAGTCACCATAAATCTTGATGTCTTGGATTTTTGATTCAGTAACGTTAGCAAAGACTTCCACCTTACCACTAGTGAATTTTGTTCCACGACGGACGTTAAATTCAGGTGATTTACCGTAGTTCCAGTCCCAAGTTCCAAACTTAGTATCCTTGATTCGATTGATTTCAGCCAATTCTTCCTCAGAAAAAACGTATTCTGTCATCTCTGGATACTCTTTTTTCATGTATTCCAATAGCAAATCACGGAATTCTTCGACTGTGATTTTTTCTGGTAATTCATTGATAATATTGGTTACACGAGCACGAACCGATTTCACACCTTTTGATTCAAATTTATCTTTTGAAACCTTAAGGGCATTTGCGAGGACTGACAAATCAACGTCAAAGAGCAAGCAACCGTGGTGCATGATACGGCCATTGATATAGGCTTGGGCATTGCCACAGAACTTCTTACCATCAATCTCAAGGTCATTACGACCTGTGAACTCAGCTTTAACCCCAAGTTGAGCCAAAGTATTGATAACTGGAGTCGAGAAGCTCTTAAAGTCAAAAGCCTTGTTTTCATCTTCTTTTGAGATGATCGTGTAGTTGAGATTATTTAAGTCGTGGTAAACAGCTCCACCACCACTGATACGGCGGACTACCTCAATGCCATTTTCTCGAACATAATCACGGTTGATTTCTTCGATAGTATTCTGGTGACGCCCTACAATGATAGATGGTTTGTTGATCCAAAGAAGGAAGATTTGATCCTCATCTAAAAGGTGTTTAAAGGCATATTCTTCCAAGGCAATATTAAAAGCAGTGTCGTTTGAATGATTGATAATATATTTCATGATATCCCTTTATACGATAGAGACTGGAAAATGTCTTCCAGTCTAATCTATCTTCGTTTTATTTTTTCTTAGGTGAATGGATGGCCATTCCTAGAACATCCGCAAATGCTTCGTACATCACTTCAGAGTAGGTTGGGTGTCCGTGGATAGTCTTCAACATTTCTTCAACAGTGATTTCCATTTCGATAATGCTTGACGCTTCGTTGATCAATTCTGCAGCTGCAGGACCGATAATGTGTACACCAAGGATTTCCCCGTATTTCTTATCAGCTATGACTTTAACGAAACCTTGAGCTGCATCTGATGCAATGGCACGACCGTTGGCAGCAAAGTTAAATTTACCGATGGCTACATCGTATTTCTCACGCGCTTGTTCTTCAGTCAGACCCACTGCTGCTACTTCAGGGAGAGTGTAGATGGCTGCTGGAGTCAAGTTCAATTTGGCAACAGCATGATTTCCTTTGAGGGCATTTTCAGCGGCAACTTCCCCCATACGGAAGGCTGCGTGAGCCAACATCTTCGTACCGTTGATGTCACCTGGTGCGTAGATACCTTGAACAGAAGTTTCCATGTATTCGTTGACCTTGATACGTCCACGATCCAATTCAAACTCAACATCACCAATTCCTTCAAGGTCTGGCACACGACCGATTGAAAGGAGGGCTTTACTTGCGATGATATCGTCTTTTCCTTCAACCTTGATACGAAGTTGACCATTTTCCTCGATAATTTCTTGGAGTTTAGTGTCAGTCAAGATGGTCATGCCTTTACGTTCAAGAATCAAGCGAAGGTTCTTAGAAACTTCCGCATCCATAGCTGGTACGATACGGTCCATCATTTCAATAACAGTCACTTTTGACCCAAATGTCATGAAAGCTTGACCAAGTTCGATACCAACAACACCACCACCGATGATAACAAGGCTTTCTGGTACTTCATTCATTTCAAGAATGTCATCACTGGTCATGACAAGTGGAGATTCCATACCAGGAACGTTAATCTTGCTGACTTTTGAACCACCAGCAAGGATGATTTTCTTGGTTTCAAGTAATTCAGAACCATTTACCAAGACATTCTTGTCTTTAGTAATAGTACCGATACCCTTATGAACAGTAACTCCGTAGCTACGAAGAAGTCCTGCAACACCACCAACAAGAGTATTAACAACTTTAGATTTAGTTTCTAAAAGTTTGTCCATATCTACAGTGAAGTTTGGATTTTCGATTACGATACCACGGTTTGCGGCATGACCGATGTTTTCGATAATTTCAGCGTTATGAAGGTAGGTCTTGGTTGGAATACAGCCACGGTTCAAGCAGGTTCCACCAAGTTCAGATTTCTCAACAAGGGCAACCTTACCGCCAAGTTGGGCAGCTTTAATGGCTGCAACATAACCAGCAGGACCTCCACCAATCACAACGATATCAAAAGCATCATCGCTCTTACCATCATCGTTTGAAGCACTTGCTACAGGTACAGGGCTAGCTTCTGGCGCTGCTGCTCCAGCTGTTGGGATATTTTCCCCTTCTTCGCCAAGGTAACCGATAACTTCCGTTACAGGGACTGTTTCACCGTCCCCTTTAAGGATAGCAATCAAGTACCCATCTTCTTCGGCTTCCAATTCCATACTGACTTTATCAGTCATGATTTCCAAAAGGATTTCTCCTTCTTTTACAAATTCTCCGACTTTTTTATTCCATTGGACGATTTGTCCTTCTGTCATATCCACACCGGCTTTTGGCATAATTACTTCTAAGGCCATGTCTTCCTTCCTTTATCTATATTTTAAAAATGAATACTCTTGCTCTTAAATCAACATTGAGATTGGGTTTTCAATCAACTCTTTCAAGTCTTTCATAAACTTAGCACCAGCCATACCATCTACGACACGGTGGTCAATGGTTAATCCTAGGCTCATGATAGGGCGAATCACAATTTCACCATTGACGACAACTGGCTTCTCGATTGTCGAACTGACACCAAGGATAGCTGAGTTTGGTTGGTTGATTATCGGACCAAAGGACTGAACGCCAAACATTCCCAAGTTACTGATTGTGAATGTTGAATTTTGAAGTTCACTTGGAGCCAATTTGCCATCCAAGGTACGACCGATGACATCCTTGAAGGCTACAACCAGTTCTGAAAGACTCATCTTCTCAGCATTGTAAACAACAGGTGTCATCAATCCATTATCCATCCCAACCGCCATGGCAAGGTTGACGTAATTATGAGTAATAATGGTTTTGCCATCTTCTGTCAATGAAGCGTTGATGTATGGGTGTTTCATAAGAGTCTTAACAACTGCAAGTGAAAGAAGGTCTGTTACAGTAGTTTTCTTCCCAGTTGCTTCCATAATTGGCTCAAGAACCTTCTTACGGAGAGCCAACATTTCAGTCATATCAACTTCATAGTTGAGAGTGAAGGTTGCCGCAGTTAGGTATGATTCAACCATACGTTGGGCGATAACCTTACGCATTGGTGTCATTGGAATACGCTCAATTTCACCATAAGGAGTGATATTATCAGGAACCTCTTCCACTTTTTCGATCTGAGCAGGAGACTTGATGGTATCGTTTTCGATATTTTCAGGAAGCAAGGCCAAAACGTCCTTCTTCATGATTTTACCACGATGACCAGTTCCTTGAATTTCCTGCCAAGCAATGTTATGTTCGAGGGCAATTCGTTTTGCAAGTGGCGAAATACGAACCACGTTTGTGTCTTTATAAGTTTCCACGTCTTCTTTGTGGACACGACCGTTTGCACCTGAGCCAGAAACGTCGTAGAGGTTGATCCCTAAATCATCCGCTAATTTTCTAGCTGCAGGAGTCGCTCTTAGCTTGTCATCAGCCATGACCTCTCCAATTCTAATTATGATACAAAGGGCGTAAAAAGCGACTGAAAAATAGGAAATCGACGCAGACTTCGATGAAGTCAAGGAGATTTATCTTTTTTCCGAGCTTTTAGCCCGTGTTCAACTCTACAAGCAACTTGGATACAAAACGTATCTCAAGTTGCTACGGTTGCCGCTATTAGGCGGTCAACCTAGTAGACTTACTAATTCATTCGTCGAATATTATCTATTCGACTCACTCATGTCGCAACTCTTCAAATCACTTGGATACAACACGTATCTCAATAACACGTATCTCAAGTTTCTAAAGCTAAAAATAGCTAAACTTTACATAATTTATATTATGTATTATTCTTTATTATAAGTTTTTCGGATTGCATCCTTAATGGTCTCAATTGTTGGAATCATTGCATTCTCTAGGTTTTGCGCATAAGGCATTGGCACATCTTCTCCTGCGCAACGACGGATTGGTGCATCTAGATAGTCAAATGCTTCTGATTCTGAAATAATAGCTGAAATTTCACCGATATAGCCACTTGTTTTGTGGGCATCGTTGACCAGAACAACCTTACCAGTCTTCTTAACTGAGTTAATGATGATATCCTTATCAAGCGGAACAAGGGTACGTGGGTCCACAATTTCAACTGAAATGCCTTCTTCTGCTAATTCTTCAGCAGCTTGAACCACACGGCGAAGCATTTTTCCATAAGTAACAACTGTTACATCCGTACCTTCGCGTTTGATTTCCCCAACCCCAAGTGGGATCGTGTAGTCTGGATCAACTGGCACTTCCCCTTTTTGGTTAAATTCTGACTTGTACTCAAGAATGATAACAGGGTTATTATCACGGATAGAAGACTTAAGCAGTCCTTTCATGTCCGCAGGTGTTCCGGGTGCCACAACCTTAAGACCAGGAATGTGAGTAAACCAAGACTCTAAAGACTGAGAGTGCTGGGCGGCAGAACCTACCCCATTACCTGCTGCACAACGGACAGTCATTGGAACCTGACCTTTCCCACCAAACATGTAACGTGTTTTAGCTGCTTGGTTAACGATATTGTCCATGGCAATAACCGAGAAATCCATGAAGGTCATATCGACGATTGGACGAAGGCCTGTCATAGCTGCTCCGGCTGCTGCACCTGAGATGGCAGCTTCAGAAATCGGACAGTCACGAACGCGTTCTGGACCAAATTCTTCAAGCATTCCAACAGAAGTTCCGAAGTCTCCTCCGAAGACACCGACATCTTCTCCCATCAAGAACACATTTTCATCGCGACGCATTTCCTCAGACATAGCAAGGATAATGGTGTCACGGAAGGACATTGTTTTTGTTTCCATTTTATCTCTTTCTCCTTAGTCTGCGTAAATATCTTCAAATGCTGATTCAAGCGGTGGGAATGGACTTTCTTCCGCAAATTTAACAGAAGCTTCTACTTCTTCCTTGACTTGCGCTTGGATTTCTTCCAATTCTTCGGCACTTGCAATAGTGTTTTCAATGAGGTACTTGCGAAGGTTTTCGATCGGGTCTTTTTGTTTCCACAATTCCACTTCTTCACGCGTACGATATTTACCAGGGTCAGATGATGAGTGACCAAGCCAGCGGTAAGTGACACTTTCAATCAAGACTGGACCATTGCCACTGCGAACATGATCTACAGCTTTCTTAAATCCTTCATAGACATCGATGACATTGTTACCGTCTTCGATGAACATTCCAGGAATTCCATAAGCGGCGCTACGTTGATGGATATGTTCTACATTGGTCATTTTCTTGATATCCGCAGAGATACCGTAACCGTTGTTAATGCAATAGAAAATGACTGGCAGGTTCCAGATAGAAGCCATGTTCACTGCTTCGTGGAAAACACCTTCGTTGGTCGCACCATCTCCAAAGAAGCAGACAACGATTTTTCCGGTATTTTTCATTTGCTGACTGAGGGCTGCACCAACAGCGATTCCCATACCACCACCTACAATACCATTGGCACCAAGGTTCCCAGCATCAAGGTCTGCAATATGCATCGAACCACCTTTTCCTTTACAGGTTCCAGTGTATTTCCCAAGGATTTCAGCCATCATTCCATTGAGGTCAATCCCTTTTGCAATAGCTTGTCCATGACCACGGTGGTTTGAGGTAATCAGATCATCTGGATTGAGAGCCAACATAGCCCCCACATTGGCAGCTTCTTCTCCAACAGAAAAGTGCGTCATTCCTGGCACTTTCCCTTTCTTTACTAATTGTGCAATTTTCAAGTCCATACGACGGATTTCTTCCATCTTACGGAACATTTCGAGCAAAAGATTTTTATCTAAAGTTGACATCTTCTTGCCTTTCTAACTTTCTTCTTACCTTACTATTTTACCGTTTTTAGAAAGCACTGTCAAAGTTTTTCTAAAGAAAATTTCACAAAATAAAAAAGAAAACCCAATGAGAACAAGGGATTTTCTTATTAAGAATATTTTTTCACAAACTTTTTATCGTTTAGATTTTGCTAAAGATTCAAATCTTTTCATAATCACAGTTAAACGCCAACGATAGAGCGCCCCACTCACAATCAGACTAATAATCAAACCAATCCAGTAAGAATAAGCGCCAAAATCTGTTAGGGAATCTAATACCATAGCCACTGGGATTGCTACGCCCCAATAACCAACCAAACCAAGGTAAAAAGGAATAACTGTATCCTTATAACCTCGTAAAATTCCCTGAAGCGGTGCCGCAAAGGTATCTGCTAACTGGAAGAAGAGACTGTAAGTCAAAAAGCGTGCTGTCAAATCGATAAATTCTGGATCATTACCATAAAGACTAGCCACATTTCCTCTAAAAATGTAAAGGAAGGATAAGGTGAAGCCTGCAAAAATGAGGGCTGTCCATCTTCCTAGACCAATATAGGTCTTCGCATCATCAAATCGCTTAGCTCCCACTTCATAAGACACGACAATGGCCATAGCCGATGAGATACTCATAGGAAAGGCGTACATGAGACTTGAAAAGTTCATAGCTGACTGGTGACTTGCGATAATCAAGGACGAGAACTTAGCCATAATCAAACCAACCACGGAAAAGATAGCCACTTCCGCAAAGACAGTTCCCCCAATAGGCAAACCTAAGCGAACTCCTTCCTTGATTTTATCCATATTAAGAGGAATGCGTTTCTCAAGATGTAAGGCTTTAAGCTTCTCCTGTTTAAATAAAACTAGAATAGA
This sequence comes from bacterium, assembly GCA_905221245.1. GTDB lineage: Bacteria > Bacillota > Bacilli > Lactobacillales > Streptococcaceae > Streptococcus. Next base: position 150,273 of record CAJNCK010000002.1, on the reverse strand, counting down.
AATCCCCAGTAAGACCCAATAGGCCAAGGAAGTACCTAATCCAGAGCCAGCACCTCCCAACTCTGGAACACCAAAGGCCCCGTAAATCAAGAGATAGTTAAATCCGCTATTGAGAGGAAGCAACAAAAGCATGAGGTACATGGACAGTTTGGTTAGCCCTAGCGAATCCAGCAAGGATCGGATGACACTAAAAAGCAACAAGGGGATGATCCCGATAGATAAAAACCAGAGATAACGAACCGCTACTGCTGCTACTGGCGCTTCTAGTCCAATATGATTCAAGACTGGTGGTGCCAGGAAAAGTACCAGTCCCAGTAAGACCACAGATAGACCCAAGGCAAGATAAATGAACTGGTAAAAATCAGATGCAACTTCTTCCTTTTTGCCTCGTCCAAGATGGTGACCAATGATGGGCACCAAAGCTGAGACAATCCCTGTCAGGAAGGTAAAGAAAGGATTCCAGATACTGGTTGCCATAGATACACCAGCCAAATCCATGGTATTGTATTGACCTGTCATAGTCGTATCAACAAAGGATGCAGAATAATTGGCAAATTGATAAATCAGGATAGGGAAAAATATCTTTAAAAACAAGATAAACTTGTCTTTAAAATGATGGGTTTGGTACATATAGGCTCTCTATTCTTTTTATTTACAGAGCAGACTCCCACCTAGTTTTGATAGACAATTTGTCCCTTACAGATGGTATATTTAACCTGCCCTTTTAAGGTTTCACCGATGAATGGTGAATTAGCTGCTTTGGAAGCAAAATGGGAGTCCACAAGACGGTCAGCCTTGGCATCAAAAATAGTAATATCTGCTGGACCATTCTCAGCCAAGTAACCTGCTTCAAAGTTGTAAAGTTTGGCTGGGTTGTAGGTCATCTTTTCAAGCAATTCCATCAAGCTCAATTCCCCAGATTCTACCAAATAAGTCAAACCGAGAGACAGAGAGGTTTCTAAGCCAGTCATGCCAGATGGTGCTTTGGTAATATCCTCGACATTTTTTTCATCCGCATGGTGAGGCGCGTGGTCTGTCGCGATAACCGTGATGACGCCTGATTTGAGACCTTCGATAACGGCACGACGGTCTGATTCCAAACGAAGTGGAGGATTCATCTTGGCGTTGCTTCCTTGTGTCAAAAGGAGGGCTTCTGTCTTAGAGAAATGCTGTGGTGCTACTTCTGCTGTGACTTGCGCACCCAATCCTTGAGCGAACTCAACTACCTTGACACTTTCTTCCTTAGACAAATGCTGGATGTGAACATGGGCCTTGGTCGCATAGGCAATCATGACATCACGCGCCATCATAGCATACTCAGCCACCCCAGTCGCACCGCAGATATGGAAATGTTCTTTAGCAATATTTTCGTTAAAACCAAGGATTCCATTCAGACCTGGATCTTCCTCATGGAGACTGATAAAGGTATTAAGTTTCTTAGCTTCTTTCATGGCTGCCTTAACCACTTTGCTGCTTTCAAGAGGAATGCCGTCATCAGAAAAACCAACCGCACCCGTTTCTAAGAGTGCCTTAAAGTCAGTCAAGTCTTGGCCATTAAAATTCTTAGTGATGGTCGCAACCGTCTTGACATTAATCTTTTCCTTGGCAGCTGACTGAAGAACTTCTTGTAAAGTCTCCACATCTGAAATAGTTGGACTAGTATTAGCCATCATGACAACCGTTGTAAAACCACCTGCAGCGGCTGCTAGGGCACCAGTATGGATATCTTCTTTGTGGGTCTGACCAGGTTCACGGAAATGAACATGGATATCAACCAAGCCAGGAGCAACGACTAGACCAGTAGCATCAAGCACCTCTGCCCCTTCTTCTTTAATCTCAGGCGCAATTTTGACAATTTTTCCATCTTGAACCAAGACATCACACACTTGATCCAAACCAGACTTAGGATCCATTACACGACCGTTTTTGATTAGTAGCATCTGCTTTCTCCTTTATTCATAGAAATCGACTTGGGTATCCAACAATTTATCCCCATCATAAACAAACTTGGCTGAAAAGAAGGGTTTGTCCTCTAAAAGCCACTCAACAAAGGTGTGGTCACCTTCCCAAGTCGGCTTGCTCAAAACTTCATCATAAGGAACCCATTCAAGCGTCCCCTCATTACAGTCAATCAAGTCACCCTCAAACTCCGTTACTTTAAAAACATAGGTATACCAGTCTAAATCTGGTGTAAATTCAGGGAAAGTGATAACGCCTTTTAAAACTGGCTTGGCTTTGAGCCCTGTTTCTTCAAGGATTTCACGAGCAGCGCATTCCTGAGGGGTTTCCCCTCGCTCTAGCTTACCACCCACGCCAATCCATTTCCCTTCATGAACATCATTGGGTTTCTTATTACGATGCAGCATGAGCAGTTCCTTCCCGTTATCAATGTAGCAAATAGTCGCTAACTGAGGCATATTCTCTCCTTATCTAAGCCAATCGATTGGCTCTTGTCCTGTCTCTTCTAAAAAAGCATTGGCCTTAGAAAAAGGCTTGGAACCCCAAAATCCTCTATAAACCGATAAAGGACTTGGATGGGCTGATTCAATAATCAAGTGGTGAGGATTGGTAACCAAGGCCTTCTTCTTGCGTGCATAAGCTCCCCAAAGCACAAAAACCACTGGTCTATCTAGCTGATTGACCACCTGAATCACAGCATCTGTAAACGGCTCCCATATCTGACCAGCATGACCATTGGCCCGTCCAGCAGGAACCGTCAAACAAGCATTGAGAAGCAAGACTCCTTGCTCAGCCCAAGTTGTCAAATCATGAGATTTCTTAACTCCGATATCATCTGACAATTCTTTCAAGATATTTTGCAGGGATGGCGGAGCTGGGATAGAGTCAGGAACAGAAAAACTCAAGCCCTGCGCTTGACCTGGCCCGTGATAGGGGTCTTGCCCTAAAATCACCACCTTAACTTCTTCAAGCGGTGTAGTCAAGAGAGCCTGAAAAACCTTTTCCTTAGGTGGATAAACAGTTCCCTGAGCATAGACCTGCTCCATAAACTGATTGATTTTCGCAAAATAACCCTCAGGTAATTGCTCCTTAATCAAAGCATGCCAAGACGAGTGTTCCATAGCCAACTCCTTCGTTTTTACTGCCTCTATTATAGCAAAAAGTGGCTATCTAAACCACTTTTTACAGTTTATCTAAACAATCCAGCAAGTCTTGATAAGAATGGACTTCGTAGGTTGGCTGGGCTTGTGTATGATTTTCGAGGTGATGAGGATTGTACCAAATCGTGTCAATTCCAGCATTGTTGCCACCTTGAATGTCAGCTGTCAGGGAATCTCCAATCATCAGCGTCTTTTCTTTGCTAAAACCTTCAATCTGCTGACCAATTTTTTCATAAAAGAGAGCATCCGGTTTTTGGGTTTGCAACTGTTCAGAGATAAAAACTTGATTGAAATAAGGTGCCAGACCCGATTGAGCCAAACGTCCCGTCTGAATGGCAGTAATCCCATTTGTCGCAGCGTACAAGTCATAATCACGCTCGATGAGGCTGTCCAAGAGTTCATGAGCGCCTGAAAGTGTTTGTCCCTGTTGGGCGAGGTAAAATTGATAACGCTGGGCTAGAAAACTACCGTCTTTTTCCTGTCCAAAATGGACAAATAAACGAGAAAAGCGCGTGTTAACCAGCTCTTGTTTACTGATTTTCTTCAGCTCCAAGTCCTTCCAGAGAGCCTTGTTCATAGGAACGTAATAGTCTTTATAAGCCTGAATATCTGCAACTCCTTCTTCTTTTAGAAGTTGAGTCAAAGCCACATCCTCAGCAGCATCAAAATCAAGAAGAGTGTGGTCAAGGTCGAAGAGTAGAAATTTGTAGGACAATTTGAGAGTTTCCTTTCTAAAATAAACAACTTTCACTTCAGCCAGCTGTTCAATATAAAAACTTAAAAGTAGTATAGTACCACAAAGAATAATCCTTCCAATTGATTAACTAACCCATACTAATCTAGTGAATTGTAGAAAAATCTTCTATAAACTCGAGCAATAGTCAAAATAAATACGAAGACTCCCCCTATAATAGTTAAAGCTGAATTTCCTACACCTGTATCAGCATTTATTATGTAAGTGTGAAATAAAGGTGCTAGACCTAGCAAAACATATAAGATGTAGAAAGCTAATTTTATCTCACCAATACCAGCAATAAAATGTTTCACTTAAATATTCTCCTTTTAGGTACCTAATGTTTCAAAATAATGACTGTTATACTGTACTCAGATTATTTTTGAAGCACAACCTTCTTGCTCTTATGGTTTAATTATATTATAACACTATAAAATTTTCAATTTAATTGATATTTACCATTTAATCACATTCGATGAGTTGTATTTTACAGATTAATATTATTTAGCCTTCTTTTTAGTCACTTTTTAATTCTCAAATTCCCTTTGTTTATACAACCATAATATTATTGAAAAACAACTTGAGATTAAAGATTTTCCTCCTCTTTTTATTGTGGTAGCACTACAAACTCAACTCAACCAATTTATAAAATTCACCTTTCCTATCCATCAAGTTATCAAAAGAACCATCTTCAACAATAACTCCATTTTTCATAAAAAGAATTCTATTGTATTTTTTCAACATACTCTTATTTAACTTATGAGTAACAACAAGAACCGTCAAATCTTGAATTTCTAAAATTGAATTTTCAATTTCAGTAGTAACTTTATTATCTAAAGACGAGGTAGCCTCATCTAATAATAAGATCGGTGTTTTTCGAATTAAAGCACGCGCAATACTAAGTCTCTGTCTTTCTCCCCCAGATAGATTTGATCCATTCTCGCCACATAAAGTTTGTAGACCTAATTCATTTTCTAAAATATAACTTTCTAAGCCAGACTGCTGTACAGCTTTTTTTATATCATCTTCAGTAAAGGATTGACTAAGGGTAATATTTGCTTTTAAAGTATCATCAAAGATATAAACATCTTGCTGAACAATAGTCATTAAGTTATAAAGGCTCTCTGCTGAAATAGCTTGCAAATCTTGATTATCAATTGAGATATACCCACTTGTTACATCATAGAAACGCAGTAATAGATTGAGTAAAGTCGATTTTCCACTGCCTGACATACCTACTATTGCAATTTTTTCCCCCTTTTTGATCTGCAAAGATAAATTATTAAAAATCTTTTCCTCAGCATTAGGGTAGGAAAAATCTACATTTGAAAAAGAAATGACATCATCAAAATATTCTTTCGTTTTACCAGTTTGAAGTTCGATTACATCTTTTACCTCAAATGAATTCAGTGTAGCCTGACCTTCACGGAATTTACTCATTCCCATACCAATTTCATTTAGTGGCATTACTACAAAATTGACTAGTTGAACAATAGCTGTAACACTCCCAATTGTGGTATGCCCACCGAAGACCAGATACATTCCTCCACCAAAGGCTACTAAAAAAACAATCATCCCTGAAAGTTGAGAAATAACATTAGATAAAACATCAAATTTCCCTTTGATGAAATATATCTCATCCAATTTTTCGCTTTCGTTTTTGTAATCTTGACCGATAGCCTCTTTCACATTAAAACTCTTTATAACTAGAAACCCTGCTAAAATATCTTTAACCTTAGCTAAATATTTCTGATCGGCTATCATAGAACTATTTTGTAGAGAGGCTGATTTTTGTCCAATAAAACCTGAAATCATCATAGGAATAATGCTAGCAATGATAACTAATAAGGTCAAAAACCAATTACCTATAAACATGGCTACTAGTGAGAAAATCATTAAGGAAATATTTTTTGAAATATTAAAAAACTGGTGCAAATAATCCTGCTCAATTTTCTTCATGTTCTCAGTTAATATTGAAATAAATTTCCCTGATTTTTCCTTAGAAAATTCTCTATAATCCCTATCTAAAATAGATTTAAACACCTTATTTTTGTATCTTGACATAATCTGCCTAACAAGTTTATTTCTTAATCGAAGTGATATAAAATTAAGACTGGCATAGATAAATATTACGATAGCGCCTATTAGTATCGCTTGGGTTAGAGCTTCCCTATTTTGGGACATTCCACTATCAATTATAATTTTAATAGAATAAGCAAAAGCAATATTAGTTAAAGGAACTAGTATATTAAAAATCATGAAAGTATAAAAAGATTTCTTATGGTACTTTGTCAATTGTTTCATTCCTAATCTACCTCATAATTCTTAAATTTCATTTAGAAAATGTGACATAAAATATTCTTCTAAGTCAATATTCTCTCTCTTAAGCTCTTTCATAGAGACTTGTTCTAGCATTTCTCCATTTTTGATAACACCAATCTTATCTGCTATCTGTGTAATTTCCGATAAAATATGACTTGAGATGAATATTGTAACACCACATTCCTTAGAAAGAGACAACAAAAGATTCCGAATTTCTTGAATTCCTATTGGATCTAAACCATTGATTGGTTCATCTAAAATTAACAATTTAGGTTTTGTTAGGAAAGCCCGAGCTAAACCAAGTCTCTGTCTCATTCCTAATGAAAACTCTTTTACTTTTTTAGTCGTATTTTTTAATCCGACCATTCTTAAGGCTCTTATTATATCTGATTCGGTAATATTTTTCCTCATATATTGCGCGTGAATTTCCAAAATTTCTTTTGCAGTACAATTATCATAAAAAATTGGTGTTTCAATAACACTTCCAACCTGACTTAGAATCTCCTCTCTGTGATCTTGTAAATTTTTTCCAAAGATTTCAATATTACCAGATGTAACAGTTGATAAGGATAACATGCATTTCATTAACGTTGTTTTTCCAGCACCATTTGGTCCTAAAAATCCATAGATTTCTCCTTCAGAAATCTGAAGGTTGATACCACTCAAAACTTCTTCCTTATCAATTGTTTTAAAAAGTTCTTTTATTTCAACAATATTTCCCATTTCTATCTCTCTTTCTCTCTATATACAGCTTTAAATGCAAAAATTTTTTCTTCAGAAGTGTAAATACTAACTTATACAGTCTCTTCGTTTAAATAAATCATCACAAAATTAGCACTTTCCTTCCATTAAATTTAGCTATACTACTTGATATTAATATCTTTTCTTGAAATAGTATAAATTGAAAATGAAACAATCATTAAACTTATGAAACTAGCAAATATTAAGAAGAATACGTTATCAACAAAATTATTAGTTAAACTGCCTGGACTTACATTCGAAAGTAACGCTGCTAAACCAAGTCCTGAAAGCATTGTTATAGCTATTGAATGCCTAATTATACCTAAAACAAAAGGTAGTATTCCGATTAATACTGTTCCAAACGTAATTCCAGCTAAGTTAATCATTTGATTAGCTACTGGGATATAATTTGATTCAGTTAAAACTGCTACTAATTTAATTAATAATTGAATAATTAAATGTGCAGTAAAATGAGCAATAAATGATATCAGAATTACTGTAAGCACTTTTCCCCATAGTAACTTTATTTTAGAAACAGGGTAGGAAAACAGCTGAAAAATTGTTCTTCGTTTAAATTCATCAATAATAATCGTAGACAATAAATAGGATTCAAAAATCAAAAATGCTGCTTTGGTAAATAAAGATCCAAACAATGATGTTGCAATTGCCCAACCTTCCCATTTATCAGTAATTCTAATATTATTGGCACTCTGTCCAACAAAATCTCCCAGTTTATTATCAGTACCTAACCCCATGATTATGATTCCTGTAATACCTAATATTATCAATATAGTACACAACCAAGCAAAAAATAATTTTGATTTTGAAACTTTATTTAACTCAATTTTAATAAGCGACAACATAGATTTTTCCTCCAAAAAATTTTGTTAATATTAATTACACTATTCAAAAAGCACCTTACATACTTCTGGTATGTTAAAATTTAAAAAATAAACATACTAAAGGTATGTATGATGAAATTTTTAATACCATATCTAGAGTATGGTATTTTTTTAAATATCAATACTTAAAATTTATTTAACACCTTTTAAATGATCAAATAATTGGAAAATCACCTCCATCATTTCATCAGTAATCAACTGCACTCCCAAACCTTCAAAAGTAAGTTTAATGAAATTCATTTTACTCTTTAATTCTTCTACTGAATAAATAGAAATTTGGAACCCAATCCAAATATTCAAAGTTAAAACAATCAAATCAGCTAGCTCTTCAGGATATTCTGTTTTAATTGATTTATCTTTAACACCTTCGAAAACTTTTTCTCTAATCCCTGGTAAAAAATCAGAAAATAAACTTAAATACTGCTCTCCTAACAAACGTGGACTTCTTAGCATAATTGAGACAGAGTATACTAATCTTTGTTGTTCTAAATTAGAGAACGCATCCATCAAAGAATTTTGTATTTTTTCTAATGCAGTATCTCCTCTCCAATTATAATTTAGAATTTCTTGATTATTTTCACTAATGATTGATTGCAATATTTCATCTTTAGATTCGAAATGATGATAAATAACACCTTTCGTCAATCCGCCTAACCCATCGATTATATCTTGTATTGAGGTATTATCAAATCCTTTTTCTAAAAATAAATCTTTCGAAACTTCTAGTATTTTTTTCCTAGTTTCATGTGAGTTTCTATTCCTTGCCATTATAACTCCTTTTCAACATACTAACGGTATGTAATTTCATTATAATGCAAGAAACTAATAATGTCAAGATTCTTTTTATCCCCTCTAATTTTCAAAATTCATTGGCAAACTACTATTCTAGAAGATTGACAGCCCAAATCTTTCAGAATAGATCAATCCTAACTATCGAATCCTCTATCTTCATAAATATCCATGCAATTCTAGACCTAGAATTACTATAAACCAAATGTTTTCGTACTCTTCTAAGCCATTGATTGCTTTAAATCTAAATTTTTGAAGGATTCTAAAGCTAGAATAGTCCCATCACAATCAGTTTTGAGTGATTCACAATTTAGAAACACTATAGCTTTACTACTGTTAAAATAAAAAGGAACTGCCCAAGCAATCCCTTTCTGATTTTGAAATTTTTTACTTAAAATTTGATAGTTGAGATAATCAATAACTCACCTATAAAAGGAATGATAGGAAGATTCCTTATTTATTGATTTCAAGCTCCGACAACTGTGTTTGAATAACCGACAGTTCTGCCCCAGCCTGAAGAAGAGCAGCTGCAGTATAGGCGCCTTCTACAATTGGAACACTGTTGATGATGATACTCTTATCACTGAAATCAGCCACCATTTCTAAGTTCATTTTAGCAGAACCTAGGTCAAAAAAGGCAAGTAAAGTATCTGCTGGATTTTCAGAAACAACCCTATCTACTTGATCAAAACTAGTTCCAATTCCTCCATCTTCGGTTCCTCCTACATAAGTAATCGGAACATCTTTAGCTACTTCACCAATCAGTTCAACAAGACCTTGTGCAATGTTTTTGGAATGTGAAACGATAACAAGACCAATACTTCCCATTAAACCACCCCAGTTTCTAATAGAGCAGTAAAGAGTAATCCTGATGAAAATGATCCAGGGTCAATATGTCCAAGAGAACGTTCTCCTACATAAGATGCTCTTCCTTTAGTTGCAAGTAAATCTTTGGTAGCATTCACTACCTTATCAATAATCTCTTGAGTCAACTGGCCAGCAGACAAGGCAGCAATAACAGGAGTCCAAACATCAACCATTGTCTTTTCTCCAACTTCTGCTTTCCCACGTTTGACAATCATATCCAAACCACTTTGTAAGATTTCTTCTAATTTTGAATTTGAATCAGCCTTGGCCATGCCCATAAAAGCAGAGCCATACAAAGGACCAGAAGCACCGCCTACCTTACTCAGTAGTTGCATTGAGACAAGTTTAAACACATCACTGCTTGTCTCAAATTGCTTTCCTTCTAAGTTCTCCATAACTGCAGCCATGCCACGCGCCATATTTCCACCGTGGTCTCCATCTCCTATAGGGGTGTCTAGCTCACTAAGATAATCTTTCTGTTCTTGAATCTTTTCATTAAAAAGCTTCATCCATTCAAGAGCTTGTTCAGCATTCATTTGACATTTCCTCCTTGAGTTTTACCAAGCTGGGGTAGTAACAGGTGCATTTAGAGCATCCAACCATTCATCATCTGCCAATCGAATCAATGTTAATGATAATCCAGCCATATCAATTGATGTCATATAGTTTCCAATTTTCTTAAATGCCAACTCAACACCTTTTTCATGGAGTAATTTTGCCACATCATTTGCAAATACGTATTGTTCCATAAGAGGAGTGCTTCCTAAACCATTAATGAGAAGGCCATAGCGTTCGCCTGATTTAAGTTGGAAACCTTCAGATAATTTTTCAACCAATTCTGATGCCAACTGTGCGGAAGGCTGCATTTTCTCTTTTTTATATCCTGGCTCACCGTGAATACCAACTCCATATTCAAATTCATCATCTTCTAGAACAAAACCTGGTTTCCCAACCTCAGGAACGGTTGCTCCAGACAAGGCCAGCCCAATTGTTTTAATTTCTAACACAAGTTTATCTGCCAAATCCTTCATTTCAGCTAATGATTTACCAGAACGAGCTGCAGCACCCAAAATTTTATGAACTAAAATAGTACCCGCAACACCTCGACGGCCCTGAGTATAGAGACTATTTTCAACAGCGATATCATCATCAACCACAACACTTGCTACATCAATACCTTCCATTTCAGCAAGTTCTTGGGCAATTTCAAAGTTCATGATGTCCCCAGAATAGTTCTTGATAACCATAAAGACCCCAGCACCTTCATCAGCTGCCTTAATGGCTTCTAAAATTTGGTCCGGAGTAGGTGAGGTAAAGACTGCTCCACAAATGGCAGCAGACAACATCCCTTCTCCTACAAATCCAGCATGACTTGGTTCATGTCCTGAACCTCCACCTGAAATGAGTCCAACTTTTCCTGTCTTTTCTGCCTTTCTAACGATGACATCAAAACCATCTAAGCGTTCTACCAAGTCATCATGCATGAATGATAACCCCTGCAACATTTCATCAACAACTTGTGTCGGTTCATTTATAATTTTTTTCATGAGAAACTCCTTTCGGTATCTACCTTTGTTTTCGCTTTCATTATATATTTTTTATTGCTAGCTGATAAGGGACAGATTCTATTATTTGTCCCCTTTTAAACCCGTTTCAAACATTTTTTTGGTAAAATGAAGGAAGTAAAAGAAAGGTTTCCTATGGCATCATCACTCATTACAAAAAAACGGATTGCCAAGGCATTTAGAGACCTATTAGCTACTAGAGAATTTGACAAAATCTCTATTGTAGAAATCATGGAATTAGCTGGCATTCGTAGACAGACCTTTTATAATCACTTTCTTGACAAATATGAACTGCTCGACTGGATATTTGAAAATGACTTAACCGAGTATATCACCAATAACTTGGACTTCATTTCAGGCCAAAAACTATTACAAGAATTATTTTTTTATTTCGAACAAGAGCGTGACTTTTATATTAAACTTTTTGATATTCAAGGACAAAATAACTTCTATGACCAATTTATCAGCTACTGTCGCTTGCTTGTATCAAAAATTTTAAGAGAATATAGTCAGATTGATATCGATTCATCTGCTTATACTTGTTTTTTGTTAGACTATCATTCACATGCTCTAGCAGAAATCGTGAAGGCTTACGTCAATAAAAAAAGTCCAGTTCCACAACCAGACTTTCTAATCATGACAATTATTGGAAAGAGACCACAATGACATTTATTTCAAATCATAAACAGAAAATTATTTCAAGTTACATTTCAGCAACTGTCAGCAGTCATCCTGAATTAGAAAAACACCCTACTTTACCACTAGTCTATCAAAAAAATCGCAATCCTCATCAGGTTCCAATATTGTCGGGTGGAGGTTCCGGTCACGAACCTGCTCATATTGGATACGTGGGAGAAGGAATGCTTACCGCTGCTATCTATGGCCAATTATTTACTCCTCCTACAAGAACTGAAATCTTAGAGTCCATTCGTTTTTTAAACAATGGTCACGGTGTCTTCATCATTATAAAAAATTTCGAAGCAGACATCAAAGAATTTAGCTCGGCCATTAACACTGCTAGAAAAGAAGGCATTAAGGTCGGCTATAGTCTAGCACACGACGATATTTCAATTGAACCTCACAATAGATTTCAAATTAGAGGAAGAGGGCTTGCAGGGACAATTTTACTTCATAAAATCCTAGGATATGCAGCTCAAAATGGTGCCGACATCGAGCAGCTAACTGATTTAGGTCATGAGCTTGCTCCCGAAATCGCAACGATTGGCTTTGCAAGGAAATCCGCTAGTCTACCCCAAACCACTCTTCCACTATTTAACTTGGAAGAAGGAAATATTTCCTATGGCATAGGGATACATGGCGAAGAAGGATATCGTATCGTCCCATTTCAATCTTCGGAAATCCTTGCAAATGAAATTATAAGCAAATTAAGATTGCACTATCATTGGAAAAAAGGTGATCAATTTATATTGCTTGTAAATAATCTAGGCACTACCAGCAACTTAGAAATGGGCGTATTTATCAATGATCTCCTTCAACTCTTAGAAATTGAAGGAGTCACTATTACCTTTATAAAATCAGGAACATTTATGACCAGTCTAGATATGGCCGGTATATCCGTAACTCTTTGCCCTGCGAAAAATAAACAATGGTTAGAAGCACTTAATGCTCCAACGACAGCTTTTGCATGGTAATTTGCTTGTATAACTCAAAAGGGCTACATCACTTGATAGCCCTTTGCTTTTATCTTACGTTTAAAAGAACTCATTCTTGCAATTTCAAATAGTCCATCTATCCCTTACAATTCTTCCGATAAGCTTTGAGTTTTTTCAGAGCCCAATCATAGTGACTGGAGGTGCTACTGACAAAGTAGGAACCTAGACTTGTCCCACCTGTCCACTTATAGATACCTTTACTAAAGAGTTCGTCAGTGCTTAAGCCTTCTATCAACTCTAAAACCTCTCTATGTGATTGCTTTAGTAGTCTAGTCGCTTCTGCTAAGGACGTTTTCTGATGCTTCTTCCAAAAGGCGTCATTCATTTGTCCATAAGTTTTCCAATTATAAGGTTCAGGTAGAAAAGTTCTTTCTTGACCTTTTTGATTAGAATGTACCCAATTTAAAAGTAATTGCTGCCATTCATAAAGATGAATCAAGACATCCCGTAGATTCTTATCCCTTTTCCAGTGAGCTTCTTTTTTCTTTGGGTCTGTTGAAAAATCAAATGGAGTCTGTAGCTCATCTTCACTTAGTTGGGAGATAAAGAGCTTGAGTTTTTCATAGTTTTCCTTAGAGGCCAACACTAGCTCCTCTTTTGTTTTTGGTCTAGGCACAGAGTTCTCCCTTCATATTGCTAGTTATTGTGAGAATTTTTTATCCTGTAATCTTTGTAAAAAATTTAAAGTCACAAATCTCTATAACTTATCCTTTAATTTCTCCACAAAGAGATAGGCTGCTGGACAGGTCAAGGTATTCTTAATCGTTAGATGGTTGATTTGATGGATCTTTTTACGGTCTGTATGGGGAAATTCACGACAGGCTTTTGGACGAACGTCATAGATGGAACAGAGGTTATCTCCTCCTAAAAATGGACAAGGCATGGATTTGAAAACCTTATCTCCATCTTCATCTACCTGCAAAAACTCTGCTTCAAAAGCGGGTAATTTCATCTTAAAGTACTTAGCAATACGGGTAATATCTGCTTCTTTGAAGTCAGGGCCTAAAGTCTTACAACAGTTGGCACAGGCAGTACAATCAATCTCAGCAAAAACTTCTTGGTGAATCTGCTGGGCAATCTTGTCTAGATTTTTTGGCGGCTTTTTCTTTAGATTAGCTAAAACTTTACGATGTTCCTTCTGCTTTTGCAAGGCTAGCTGATGGTAATACTCAATATCAATTTCTTTAGACATGGTTTCTCTCTTATTCTAATTACTTCCCTCTATTATACCATGCCTCTGCACCATTGAAAAGTGGACTATATTAGACTATACTTTTCCAAAATACGTCAAAAAACCTTGCAACTAGGTTACAAGGTTAATGACATTAATCGAAGTTAACGTATTCTTTTTGAAGTTCAAGAACTTCTTCCATTGTTGAACACTCTGTAAGGGCACGGTTAGCGTACTCTTCCATCTTAGCAGTATCCAATTTCTTCATCAAGCTACGTGTACGAAGTACAGATGTCGCTGACATAGAGAATTCATCCAAGCCCATTCCGACAAGAAGTGGAACAGCTTTTTGGTCACCAGCCATCTCACCACACATACCAGCCCATTTGCCTTCAGCATGAGCTGCCTTGATAACGTTGTTGATCAAGCGAAGGATTGATGGGTTATATGGTTGGTAAAGGTATGAAACTTGCTCGTTCATACGGTCTGCTGCCATTGTGTATTGGATCAAGTCGTTTGTACCAATTGAGAAGAAGTCAACTTCTTTAGCAAATTGGTCTGCAAGCATCGCTGCTGCAGGGATTTCAATCATGATACCAACTTGGATATCATCCGCAACTGCAACTCCTTCAGCAAGAAGGTTTGCTTTTTCTTCATCAAAGACTGCTTTAGCTGCACGGAATTCTTTCAATAGGGCAACCATTGGGAACATGATACGCAATTGACCATGAACAGAAGCACGAAGAAGAGCGCGGATCTGTGTGCGGAACATAGCATCTCCAGTTTCAGAAATAGAGATACGAAGGGCACGGAATCCAAGGAATGGGTTCATTTCATGTGGCATATCGAAGTAAGGAAGTTCCTTATCTCCACCGATATCCATTGTACGAACAACCACAGGCTTACCATTCATTCCCTCAAGAACAGCTTTGTATGCTTCATACTGCTCATCTTCTGTTGGGAAGTCTTGAGAGTCCATGTACAAGAACTCTGTACGGTAAAGTCCAACAGCTTCTGCACCGTTGTTGTTAACACCTTCAACGTCTTTTGGAGTACCGATGTTAGCTGCCAACTCGAAGTGTTTACCGTCAGCAGTCACTGTTTGAGCATCTTTCAAAAGTGCCCACTCAGCTTTTTGTTTAGCATAAACTTCACCAGCTGCTTTAAATTCTGCCGCTTGTTCATCTGTTGGGTTGATAATGACTTCACCAGTAATTCCGTTAACGGCAAGGATATCACCGTCTTTCACCACTTCAGTGATGTTATTTGTTCCCAATACAGCTGCAATTTCAAGTGTACGTGCCATGATAGCTGAGTGGCTTGTACGTCCACCGATGTTTGTTACAAAAGCTTTTACAAAGTTTTTGTCCAATTGAGCTGTATCAGATGGTGTCAAGTCATGCGCAATCACAATTACTTCTTCATTGATAGAAGCTGGATTTGGCAATTTTTTACCAAGAAGATTTGCCAATACACGTTTTGTCACGTCGCGGATATCCGCTGCACGTTCTTGCATGTATGGGTTATCTTCCATGCCTTCAAAGATAGTGATGAACATGTCAGTCACTTCTTTAAGACCTGCTTCAGCATTGACTTTCTTAGCACGGATTGTTTCTTTAATCTGACCAATCAATTCTGGGTCAGCAAGAACCATCAAATGAGCGTCAAAAACTTGAGCCGCTTCTTCACCAAGCGTACCTACAGCTTTCTCACGGATAAGAGAAAGCTCGTTTTGAGAAGCTTCAAGAGCTACATCCAAACGAGCCTCTTCTGCGTTTGTATCTTCGACTGAAACAGTATCGAATGACAAATCCGGTTGAACGAGTAGATATGCTTTTGCAACGGCAACACCGTCAGATGCTGCGATTCCTTTAAGCATTTCTGTCATCTTCCTTATGCCAATCCTTCTTTTTCCATTGTTTCTGAGATTGCAGCGATAGCATCATCTGCATCTGCACCTTCAGCTGAGATAGTTACGTCAGCACCTTGGCCAACACCAAGACTCATAACACCCATGATTGATTTAAGGTTAACTGATTTACCTTTGTACTCAAGAGTGATATCTGAAGCAAATTTGCTTGCAGTTTGTACCAACAATGTTGCTGGACGTGCGTGAATACCTGTTTCTGCCACTACGTGGAAATCTTTAGAAGCCATAGTTTGACTCTCCTTTTGTTCTTTCTTTTTTGAGTTATATGTGATAACCCTTACAATTTGGTATTATACCATCTTCTAGGATTTTTTTCAAGCATTTTATGGGATTTATTCGATTTCCTTTCAGATAACTTGCTGAAAATCTTCTATTCTAGATAACAAAACACAGGATATAGTTTTTCAAAAAACAACTTATAGGAGAATTATCATTATTTTCCAAAACAAACACTACATATTGTGTTTTGTTTAGCCATGTATAAAAACAGACCACTATATTTAGTTCTAAATTATTGACAAAATTTTAATTTCTGATATACTAGGATAGTATTAAAATTTTTTAAGAGGAGTTACACAATGGTAACCGTTTATTCTAAAAATAACTGTGTCCAATGCAAGATGACCAAACGTTTCTTGGACAGTAATAACGTTGAATATAAAGAAATCAATCTTGATGAGCAACCTGAGTACATCGATCAAGTTAAAGAGCTCGGTTTCAGCGCAGCTCCTGTTATCCAAACACCAACTGAAGTCTTTTCAGGTTTCCAACCAGGAAAACTGAAACAATTAGCATAATCTTAGTACATCATCCAGAAGAAACTGCTTCTAGGGCTAACTTAGAGGCCTTTCTTTTGTAATTAGATAAGGGAAATTTTATGGGATTAAAACATCTTGAAGACGTGACCTACTTCCGTCTCAATAACGAAATCAACCGTCCTGTTAATGGACAAATCATGCTTCATAAAGATAAGGAAGCCTTAGATGCCTTCTTTAAAGAAAATGTAGTTCCAAACACTATGGTTTTTGATTCAATCAAAGATAAAATCAACTACCTCATTGAACACAACTACATCGAAACAGCCTTTATCAAGAAATACCGTCCAGAATTTTTGGAAGAATTGGCTCAATTTATCAAAGACCAAAACTTCCAATTCAAGTCTTTCATGGCAGCTTATAAGTTTTACAATCAATACGCCTTAAAGACTAATGACGGTGAATATTATCTTGAAAGCATGGAAGACCGTGTCTTCTTTAACGCCCTTTATTTCGCTGATGGCAATGAAGCTGTTGCAATCGATATTGCCAATGAAATCATCCACCAACGCTACCAACCTGCTACTCCTTCCTTCTTGAATGCTGGACGTGCTCGCCGTGGGGAGTTAGTATCTTGCTTCCTAATCCAAGTAACGGATGATATGAACTCTATCGGACGTTCTATCAACTCAGCTCTTCAACTTTCACGTATTGGTGGTGGTGTGGGAATTACTCTCAGCAACCTTCGTGAAGCTGGTGCACCTATCAAAGGCTATGAAGGAGCTGCTTCTGGCGTCGTTCCTGTTATGAAGCTTTTCGAAGACAGCTTCTCTTACTCAAACCAATTGGGTCAACGTCAAGGTGCTGGTGTTGTCTACCTCAACGTCTTCCACCCAGATATTATCGCCTTCCTTTCAACTAAGAAGGAAAACGCCGATGAAAAAGTTCGTGTTAAGACACTTTCACTTGGTGTTGTAGTGCCCGATAAATTCTACGAATTAGCACGTAAAAATGAAGAAATGTACCTCTTCAGCCCTTATTCTGTAGAGCTTGAATACGGTGTACCATTCAACTACATCGACATCACTGAGAAATACGATGAACTAGTCGCAAATCCAAATATCCGCAAAACAAAAATCAAGGCGCGTGATTTGGAAACTGAAATCTCTAAATTGCAACAAGAATCTGGCTACCCTTATGTTGTCAACATTGATACGGCTAACCGTGCAAACCCAGTTGATGGTAAGATTATCATGAGTAACTTGTGTTCTGAGATTCTTCAAGTTCAAGAACCAAGCTTGATCAACGATGCTCAAGAATTCCTTCAAATGGGAACAGATGTTTCATGTAACCTTGGTTCAACCAACGTGGTCAACATGATGACTTCACCTGACTTTGGTCGTTCTATCCGTGCTATGGTTCGTGCCCTTACTTTCGTTACAGATAGTTCACACATCGTAGCTGTTCCTACCATCGACCACGGAAATAGCCAAGCTCATACCTTTGGTCTTGGTGCAATGGGACTTCACAGCTACCTTGCCCAACAATTGATTGAATATGGATCGCCTGAGTCTGTTGAGTTTACAAGCATCTACTTCATGCTCATGAACTACTGGACCTTGGTAGAATCAAACAATATCGCGCGTGAACGTGGTATTACCTTCCATAACTTTGAAAAATCAGACTATGCTAACGGAAGCTACTTTGACAAGTATATTACAGGCGAGTTTGTTCCAAAATCAGACCGTGTTAAAGAACTCTTCAAAGATGTCTTTATCCCAAGTGCTGCTGACTGGGCTGAACTTCGCGACAAGGTTCAAGCAGATGGTCTTTACCACCAAAACCGCCTTGCTGTAGCACCAAATGGTTCTATCAGCTATATCAACGACGTTTCTGCTTCTATCCACCCGATTACACAACGTATCGAAGAACGTCAAGAAAAGAAAATCGGTAAAATCTACTATCCTGCTGCTGGCTTGTCAACAGAAACCATTCCTTACTACACTTCTGCCTACGACATGGATATGCGTAAGGTAATTGATGTTTACGCTGCTGCAACTGAGCATGTGGACCAAGGACTTTCACTCACTCTCTTCATGCGTAGTGATATTCCAAAAGGGCTTTACGAATGGAAGAAAGAAAATAAACAAACGACACGTGACTTGTCTATCCTTCGTAACTATGCCTTTAACAAGGGTATCAAGTCTATCTACTACGTCCGTACCTTTACAGATGACGGTGGAGAAGTCGGTGCCAACCAATGTGAAAGCTGTGTGATTTAATCTTTGCTTGAGGAAACTACATTTTCTCAGATAAGTATTCATTCACCCTGCTAAACTAAACTGGAATAAGCATCTATACTATGAAATAACAAAAAGTCGGGCTTCCGACTTTTTGTGCGATACTCCTCTAGAATTATGATAAAATAGAAGTAATTGTGAGTTCGCAATACTAAACACAGAAAGAGATTTCAAAATGGAAACTTACTACAAAGCCATTAACTGGAATGCCATCGAAGATGTCATCGACAAATCAACTTGGGAAAAACTGACGGAGCAATTCTGGCTTGATACACGTATTCCTTTGTCAAATGACTTGGATGACTGGAGAAAGCTATCAAATGTAGAAAAAGACTTGGTTGGAAAAGTCTTTGGTGGTTTAACCCTTCTCGACACTATGCAATCTGAAACAGGGGTTCAAGCCCTTCGCGCAGACATCCGTACACCACATGAGGAAGCTGTTTTCAATAACATCCAATTTATGGAATCTGTCCACGCAAAATCTTACTCATCAATCTTTTCAACCTTGAATACAAAGGCTGAGATTGAAGAAATTTTCGAATGGACCAATACCAATCCTTACCTACAAAAGAAGGCTGAGATTGTCAACGAAATCTACCTAAACGGTAGCCCACTTGAAAAGAAAGTAGCCAGCGTTTTCCTTGAAACCTTCCTCTTCTACTCTGGTTTCTTCACTCCCCTCTACTACCTTGGTAATAACAAACTAGCCAACGTTGCGGAAATCATCAAACTGATTATTCGTGATGAGTCTGTTCACGGAACTTACATCGGTTATAAATTCCAACTCGGTTTCAATGAATTACCTGAAGAAGAGCAGGAAAAACTCAAAGAATGGATGTACGACCTGCTCTACACTCTTTATGAAAACGAAGAAGGCTATACAGAAAGCCTCTATGACGGTGTTGGCTGGACGGAAGAAGTCAAGACCTTCCTTCGCTACAATGCTAACAAGGCACTCATGAACCTGGGACAAGATCCACTCTTCCCAGATTCAGCTGACGATGTCAACCCAATCGTTATGAACGGTATTTCAACAGGAACTTCCAACCACGACTTCTTCTCTCAAGTCGGAAATGGTTACCTCCTTGGTGAAGTTGAAGCTATGCAAGACGATGACTACAACTACGGTTTGGACTAAGGTCATCTATTTTATAAGTGATAAAAACATCATGGTTTGTTTAAAACAACCATGATGTTTTTGTTTTTGTTTTCTTTTGTTTTTTAAATTGATTGATTGAATACTTTATGATAAAATAGTAATAGAAATAGAGGTGATAACGATGTTAAAGCAGGAAAAACTAGATAATATTCTAGAAACGGTAAATACAAAGGGAACTATTACTGTAAAAGAAATTATGGCTCGCTTAGATGTATCAGATATGACTGCTAGACGCTACTTGCAAGAGTTGGCAGACAAGGATTTACTTGTTCGGGTGCACGGTGGAGCTGAAAAAATTCGCACAGGTTCCATTTTAAACAATGAACGTTCCAATATCGAAAAACAAAGCTTACAAATCGCAGAAAAACAAGAAATTAGCCGTTTTGCAGGCCATTTAATTGATGAAGGGGAAACAATTTTTATTGGGCCAGGGACAACCTTGGAATCTTTTGCCCGTGAACTTCCAATTGATAATATTCGTGTTGTAACAAACAGTTTACCAGTATTTCTCATCCTAAACGAACGAAAACTAACAGATTTGATTTTAATAGGTGGAAACTATCGCTCTATCACTGGAGCCTTTGTGGGAACACTAACCTTGCAAAATCTTGCCAATCTCCAATTTTCTAAAGCCTTCGTTAGCTGTAATGGTATTAAGGACAATGCGATTGCGACCTTTAGTGAAGAGGAAGGTGAATCCCAACGCATCGCCCTCAACAATTCCAATAAAAAATACTTACTAGCTGACAATAGTAAGTTCAATAAATTTGATTTTTATACCTTCTACAATATCTCTGATATTGATACCATCGTTTCAGATTCTAAACTGAGCAAAGAAACGTTTGAACAACTTTCAAAACAAACAAAAATTATTCTTTCTAAACCATAAAACGATCCCCACCGATTGGTGGGGATTTTTGTCAATAATTTAATCTATAATCTGACTTTCCGCTACTTTCTTGTACCAGTGAGCTGATTTCTTCGGATAACGTTCTTGAGTCTCAAAGTCTACATAAAAGAGACCGTAACGTTTCTCATATCCATTTGACCATGAGAAAACATCCATTAATGACCAAATAAAGTAACCTTTTACATTAGCTCCATCTGCAATAGCATCAGACAAGACCTCCAAGTGTTGTTTCACGTAATCAATACGGCCATCATCGTAAACAGTGTTATCAACGAACTCATCTTTATATCCGAGACCATTTTCAGTGATGTAAATCTTCTTATAGTTCGGATAATCTTTCTTCACGCGCATGATTTGGTCATACAAACCTTGAGGGTAGATAATCCAATCCCAGTCCGTACGTGGTGCATAATCAGGAGCTACACGACGACCAACACCTTTGATTTGGTATTTAGAGCTTCCTTTCTCACCCTTACCATTATGGATGATTTCAGTTTCTCCATCAAAGGCTTCCATCCAGTCACTCATATAGTAATTGATTCCAAGGAAGTCATTCAAGTCTTTTGCAGCTTCTAATGCTGTGAAATCTTCTTCACGAAGATCCAAGCTACCACCATTGACTGATAAGATATGGTTGACACCTTCCATCGTTTCAGCTGAATAACGACCTAGATAAGTTGCATCCAAGATAAATTTATTGTGAATAATATCTTCCAACTCTGCCGCAATAACATCTGCTGGATTTTCAGGATCTAGAGGATATTTAGTAGACAGGGCATGAACAACCCCAATTTCACCTTTATAGCCTTTCTCTTTATACAATTTTACCGCGCGTGCATGAGACACCATCATATTGTGATGCGATTGGAAAACTTTGGCAAGGTCGTACTGAATACCTGGAGGGAATTTACCAACCAAATATTGACCATCACCGATTGGTCCAATTTCATTGAAGGTTGTCCAATAGTTTACTTCTGGAAATTCTTCAAAACAGAAGGCAGCGTAGTCTACAAAGTGTTCAATATTTTCACGGTTTAAGAAGTCTCCATTTGAGTGGAGAGCTTCTGGCGTGTCAAAGTGATGAAGAGTTACAAAGGGCTCAACATGACGTTTGTGACACTCTGCAAATAGATTATGATAAAACTCAACACCTTTAGCATTTACTTGACCATAACCAGTCGGGAAAATACGTGACCAGGCAATAGAAATTCGAATACCATTGACACCATACTCTTCTGCTAGCTTGAGGTCAACTGGATATCGATTGTAAAAGTCACTGGCTGGTTCTGCAGTGTACCAGTAGTTATCTTCAAGATATTTATCCCAAGCTACTGGTCCTTTACCATCAGTATGTGTAGCACCTTCTGCTTGGTAGGCCGCTGTTGCCCCGCCAAAAATAAAGTCTTTTGGAAGTGTTTTTGTCATTTGATTCACCTTTCAAGAAATAGAAATGAGATGGGGGTATAGTTGGGAGGAGTTCCTCCATCTCACTTCTTTGCTATTTACATTTTATTCTTCAAACTGCGCTTGAACAAAGGCAAGAGCGCCTTTTCCGTCACGAGTCAATTTAATGTATTGGCCACCTTCTGTCTTGGCAAGTTTGATACCAAGTTTGTCGGTCTCTGCTTTCATATCTTCAAAGTTAGAAGCAACTTGAGGAGCAAGGATAACCAGATCAAACTCTGGAAGCATTTCACGGTGAGCTCCATAGCCACCAGCTGCTGCCTTGACAGGAACTTTATATTCTTCCGCTGCTTTATTTAAAGCATTTGCGAGGAGACCACTTGTTCCTCCACCTGCACAGAGAACCAAGACATTGGTTTCTTCAGTGATTGTGTTTTGAGCTGCTTCTACACCTGCTTTTTCAAGAATAGCATCTGCTTTGGCAGTATTGAAGTTTGCTGCAACTTTTTCTTTCAATTCATCATTGGCTTTACCTGAACGCTCTTCTTCAAGAATTTGTTCATCATAAACCTTGAGGAATGGATAGTAAATGGCTACGTCAACAAGGATTAACAAAGCAGCAAGTACAAATGACAAGAATTGGAAGTTTGTACCGAGAACAATACCGAGCGGACCTGGTGTTGTCCAAGGAAGGTTGGCAGTAAATGAGTTCATGCCAAGCGTTTCAATGAAGAATTTAAAGATCCATACGTTGGCAATTGGCGCAAAGATAAATGGAATAAAGAAAATTGGGTTCAAGACAAGTGGTGCACCAAACAGGATTGGTTCGTTTACTCCAAAGAATGTTGGAACAACAGACGCACGTCCGATTGCACGGTTTCGTTTTGATTTGGTTAACCACATGAACATGAATGGAACAACCAGTGTCGCACCAGTACCACCCATGGTAACGATAAACATTTGTGTACCAGAAGTAAGAATCTTGTCAGCGTGCATCCCTTGTTGAAGAAGATTCAAGTTGACTTCGGCATTGGCATAGGTAATTGCTGCGATAGCAGGCTCAACGATAGATGGACCGTGAATCCCAACAAACCAGAAGAAGGCAAAAGCACCAAAAATAATGGTAATACCTAGATAACCATCAGCAGCAGAGAATAATGGTGCGAAGAATTTACCGATTGATTCTGCCACACTTGCACCAACAAAATGACGAGCTAATAAGTCAAGAGTATAAAGAGAAACAACAGATAGAGTGAATGGAATCACATCTTTAAAGACTTGTGAAATATTTGGTGGAACTTCGTCAGGCATACGAATAGTGACGTTGTTCTTAACACAAACCTTATAGATGGCTACAGTAACAAAGGCAGCAAGGAAGGCTGAAAGCAAACCTTTTGTCCCCAAGAATCCAGTAGCTAGACCATTTTCGATAGGATCAGCTGCCAACATCAACAAACCAACAATTGCTGCCAACAATGTTGACATATAGTTGATTTGATTGGTTTTCTCCATGCTACGGTTTACTGAGTCGGTCAATGACTTAGCTGTTGTACCAGCTACCAAGAGAGCTAGAATCCCCATTGAATAGCTGTAAGGTTTCATCAGAAAGGCTACAACTTCATCAGACCATTTAAAGCCCCATGAGTTTGGTACAAAGGCAATCAAGATAAAAATACTTGAGAAGAGAATAACAGGCATACCTGCAATGAAACCATCACGAATAGCACGAAGATAGATATTACGAGACAATTTCTCAAAGAAAGGTTTTCCTTTCTCAATAAATGCAATTAGTTTATTCATTATTTAACTCCTCTCTTGTAGAGTTCGATTAAATGGTGCATCAAATCTTTTAACAAAATAGTTGTCATCAAGTGATCTTGACCATGCATCATGGTCACACTATACGCTAAGTCCTCACCAGAAGCTTCCTTAGTCAATAGACTTGTTTGCGCGTGGTGAGCCTCAGCGATACAGCTACCAGCTTCCTCAACTAAGCTATCCGCTTTTGCAAAATCACCAGCTTCAGCAGCCTTCAAGGCTTCCAATAGTTTTGAACGAGCATCGCCAGCATAAGCTACGATTTCAAAACCTAACAATGTTACTTCTTCTCTATTCATGATAGAATTCTCCTTATATAGTTTTAAATAAATTTTTATGACAATAAACGTTGGATATGTAGAACTAGATAAACTCGTTCACTTTTATACAAATCAAGACCCGTATGTTGCGTAATCACATCATAGATCTTGGAACCAATCTCGAACGCTTTTGGATAGGATTGTTTGATATGATCTTCCATATCCAGAAGTGATTGGTTATCATCTCTAGATCTGTCTAAATAATCCAAGAAATAATTCAAATGAATCATAAAGCGATCATAGAAATGGTTATTCTTTTTAGTTCGTTGAATTGCATAGTCCGTTAAAACTTCTTCAACATTCCTGAGAATTTCTTTCCTCTTATCAATCGACTCCACAAGTTCCACTTCATTTTCACCTTCGGCATTAATGAAATGATAAGCAATCCGAATAATTTCGTCCTCAGGAAAATTATCCGATAGTTTCTGACGGTAAATTTCAAATGCTTCATTTGCGATTTGAAAAGCGACAGGATACTTAGTGGAAATATCTGGCAGATTACTATCCTTGTACCTTCCTTGTGATAGAGCTTGGTAAGAACAGTAAATATGATCTGTCAAGGTTACGTAGAGATACTCTTGAATCGGATAATGATATTTCTTTGATAGCTTATCAATGATTTCATAAGTCACTGTGATAAAATCAAGCGGAACATCTTTGAGGAGAGCCATAAAGTTTTCTCTTGACTCTTCGGTCTTCATCCGAAAGATTTTCTCAACCTGATGTTCAGCAATCAAATCTCCCTTCTTCTTTCCAAATGTAATCCCCTTACCAATCACAATCACTTCTTCTCCTTTGTCATTTCTGACAAGCGAGACATTGTGATTCATTGGATTTAGAATTCGATACATGTCAACCTCCTTTTATATCTTAAAGGTATATTAGTACAAAAAATGACCACAAATGAACTAGAAAATCAGCCGATTTCTAATTCACCTGTGATCATGCCTAATATTACTTAGTAACACTCACCTTGTATTAACTTGTGATTTAAGTATAGCACAAGTAAGTTATTTTGTAAACCTTTACATACAACTTTTTTTAAATTCATGTTCCTAACCTAGGAGGACTTTCTTACACGCGTTCTTTCCATGAAGTCGCTGTTGTTTGAAGAACTTTGTTCAATTCGTCAATGTTTTCAAAACCAGTTGTACGAAGCCATTCGCGAGCTGCTTCTTCACCATCTTTGATGTAAGCTTCAACTGATCCAGCCCATGTAGCACGGCCACAAAGAACTCCGTTAAAGTTTGCACCTGATTCATGGGCAAATACAAGAGTATCTTGGAAGAGTTTAGCTGATACACCAGCACTCAAGTAGATGTATGGCAAGTTAGTTGCTTCATCTTGTGCTTTGAAGAAGGCTGCTGCTTCTTCACGTGTATAAACTACTTCACCTTCAGCGAAGCCTTCAACATATTTAATGTTAACAGGAACTTCTACTTTCAAGACATCAATGTTAAAGCGTGGGTCTGAGAAGACTTTCATAGCACCGATAACTTTGTGTGGTTTTACTTTAGCGTATTCTACAGAACCTGCATCAGCAATTTTTTCATCGTAAGCAAGGATTTCAAGGAAGAATGGGATATCTTCAGCTACACACTCAGAACCGATGCGTTCGATATAAGCTTGTTTTTCTTGGTTGAGTTCGTCTGAGCTATCTACGTCATAGTAAAGCAAGAATTTAACTGCATCTGCACCTTCTTCTTTAATACGTTTTGCAGACCAAACATCCAAGCAGTCTGGCAAGCGTTTTGTGCTTGTTGTGTCATAACCTGTTTTTTCATAAGCAAGGAGAAGACCAGCTTTTTCATCAAGAGCTTTAGTTGCTGGAAGTCCATATTCAGGATCAAGAAGCATAGATGAAGCGTATTTAGTCAATTCATCTGCTACCAAAACTTTAAGTTCTTCCATTTGAGCTACAGTTGGTTCTTCTGTTTGGTGTTGAGCCATGAGGCGTTTCAAAGCACCGCGTTGGTCAAATGCAAGAGCTGAGATGATACCATTTTCATCAGAAAGTTTTTCTAAGCGTGCACGTTTTTGTTCTGTTAAAGCCATTTTATACCTCTTTTACTATTAATTGATCATATAGAGCTTGATAGTTGGCCATGTTGACATGACCAGTCATTTTTTCTTGAGCATTGAGCATACCAAGGACATTTGCCTTGATGAGTAATTCTGCATCCGATTCTTTGTGAAGAAGTCCTGAAGAAATTCCTGCCACAGTAGAGTCTCCAGATCCAACAGGATTTACTACCTGAATTCTAGGAATATCTACCTTGTAGAAAGTGTCACCATGTTTGGCAAAGGCACCGTTGGCACCAAGTGAAACGATAATCCATTCAATACCTGCAAACAAAGGTTCTTGAAGTACTTCTTTTAATTCATCCAAATCCTCAGAAACTTCTCTTCCTAGAAGCTGGGACAATTCCTCATTATTTGGTTTGATGACTGTTGGTTTATGTGGTGATTCAAGAACCGCCTGAAGTGCTACACCAGAGCAGTCCAAAACAACAGGCTTGCCAGCTTGATTAGCAAGTTCTACCAAGCTCGCATAGTAATCAACTGGAAGGCCAGCTGGCAGACTACCTGAGATAGCTACTACTTCAACTGACTCCAAGAGTTTTTTGAAATGTTCCAAAAAGTCTTGACCTTCCTGTTCCAATACTTCAGGACCTTTTTCAAGAACTTCTGTTTGGTTGTCTCCGTGAAGAATAGCGATACAGTTACGAGTTTCTCCCTGAATTGAGAAGAAATCTTTCTTTACTTGATCATCGATATTTTCAACCAAAAACTCACCATGTTTACCACCAACTAAACCAGTAGCAAGAACAGAATCTCCAAATTCTGAAAGTACTCGGGTAACATTGAGGCCCTTACCACCAGCCGTTTTGGTTACATCCACCACACGATTGACAGTATCAATCTTTAACTCATCCAAGGGATAGGAAATATCAATGGATGGGTTCATTGTGACTGTTAAAATCATAGGTCACCTCTTAGTCGTGGTATTCTCCGCGATCCCATTTTTCAAGGAATTCAGTGAAGAAGTTTGCGTCTGTTTGTTGAGCATTGTGACTTTCAACGTGTTCAATTTTCGCAATCAATTTTTTGTTTTCTTCAGATGGTTTGTATTCAGCATGGATGAAAGCTTCGATGATATCACACATGAGCAATTCACCAGTAATCTTACCACCAAAACCGATAACGTTAGCGTTCAATTGCTCTTTAGCATAAAGGGCTGTTGTCATATCACGAACCAAGGCAGAACGGACACCTGGAACTTTATTTACAGCATTGTTGATACCAACACCAGTACCACAGATACATACTCCAAGATCAGCTTGACCACTAGTTACAGCTTCCCCTACTTTTTTACCAAAGATTGGGTAGTGAGTACGTGTATGGTCATATGT
This sequence comes from bacterium, assembly GCA_905221245.1. Classification (GTDB taxonomy): domain Bacteria; phylum Bacillota; class Bacilli; order Lactobacillales; family Streptococcaceae; genus Streptococcus. Next base: position 122,382 of record CAJNCK010000002.1, on the reverse strand, counting down.
ACCAAAGTCAATAACTTCATATCCTTTTGATTTCAAAAATTCTGAAACCGCCATTTTCTCATCTGTTACGATGTGGTCACATCCAATTGCAATTCTCATTTTTAACTTACCTTTCTTACTGTAATCTAATTAGCACATTTTGTTCAACATGTCGACACGAATTTGGTGACGTCCACCATCGTATTTACCGTTAACAAATCCTTTAGCAATGTTTTTAGCCAATTCATCACCAACAAGTTGTGCACCCATAGTGATCATACGTGAGTTGTTGTGGCCACGAGTCATATAAGCTGAACGTTCGTCAGAAACTTCTGCAGCAACCATTCCTTTGATTTTTGTTGCGACCATAAATGGACCCGCTCCATAAGCATCAATCACGATACCAAGGTTTTGTTCTTCTTTGTTTACTTCTGCAGCAACAGCAAGAGTCACATCAACAAAGTCTTGACCTTCAGCTGTAACATCCACAACGTGGAAGTTTTCTTTTTCCAAGAAGTCTTTCACAACTTCTTTCAATCTCAAACCTGCAGCATCTGCACCGATAACAATAGACATATTGTATACTCCTTTTTATTTTTCTAGGCTAGTAAAGACTTTTATAGCTAGCAGTTTACCTACAAAAGACTTTCTAGCAGTTTATTGACAAATTAGATTGAATGAGATGAATGACACCTTATTCAAGTTTAGGAAATCAGTTTCCTAGAAAAAATCCTTCTCCACGAAAGAAAATATAACAAGTGATTATTTGTTTGTTACAAACATCATTTGTTGCTTACAAACATAATATACTCCTATTTCTAGAAAAAGTCAACAGTTAGTGTTTGTTTTTATGTTTTATTTTTTAACTAAAAAATTTCGATGTCAAAACCAATTTGATCCACTTGACCAGGTTCTAGGAGGCGAACATTCTTCTTATCTTCTAGATGATCTCCTTCTTCAAGGGATGTTGACAAGCCAGACCATGGTTCAAAAGCAATGAAAGGTCCTTTATTCAAAGTTGACCAGATGATGAGATTTGGAAACTCTGCAAAGTGCACTTTCAATCCCTTATCATGTTTACGAGAACGAAGTGCAATTGTTCTAGATTGCAATTCATCTAAGGTAACTGCATCTGTACTGAAAAGATCATAGCTGAGGTCTAATTCTTTTTGACCTTCTAGCCATGGACTTCTATCTTGGAAATCAAGCATCCCCGTTTCTGGGAAAGGACGTGGAACAGAGCAAGTCTCTTCTTTCTCAAACTCTAAATAGTAATCTTCATAAACTTCATCATCCAGTAGAGGACAATTAAATCCTGGATGGCCACCAATAAAGTAAGGCAGGACCTTGCTAGTTTCTTTATTAAATATTTTGTATTGAGTCCGTACTGTCTTGCCAGTAAGAATATAAGTGATTTCTAGGCGGAAATGATAAGGGTAGTTCTGATAGCTATTCTCATCGTCTTCAATTGCAAAAGTTACACTCTTATCTGTCTGTTCAACTAATTCAAATTCTTTCTTACGAACCAATCCATGACGAGGAATGTTTCCTTTGCTTTCCTGTCCCTTCTCATCTATATAGACGGCTGTATCCTCTCTCAAAGAACCACAAATGGGGAAGAGAACAGGAGCTTGTCCACTCCAATAAGTGGCATCCCCTTGCCACAAATACTCAAGTCCCTCAGTATCTTTTATAGAAGAAATAGCTCCACCAAAACTGTTAAATTCAACTCTTAATTGTTCTGATTTTAATTCAATTACCATTATTTTCTCCGATTTCTTGATAGTTTATAAAAAACTAGGCTGTCACTCCTAATGGTATGACAACCTAGTTTCAACAATTTACACTCTGCGAAAATCCAATTCAAACTTCGTCAGCATCACCTTGCCGTACTTTAGTACAGCCTGCGGCTAGCTTCCTAGTTTGCTCTTTGATTTTCATTGAGCTTACATTTTATAGGAGCGCATTATTTTGCTTTTGCTGCGTACTCTTCATTACGTTTGATCATTTGTTTTCTGTACCAAGCAAAGATACCGATATAGAATACAAGGAAGACTACAGCACCAAGGATTGCTTTGATATCACCAGTTGTAGTGTTACCAATTGTCCAACCAAGAAGTTTTTCGATTGGTCCTTCAAGAGTTGAGTGAGTAATCAATTGAGTTTCGCTCACACCTGCTGGGAAGGCACCTACACCTTTAGCAAGTTCTGTTGCAAATGGTGCGATAAGTGTACCTGAAAGAAGGAAGAGTGGCAACAAGAGTGTTCCGAAGATAATCATACGGAGCAATTTACCACGTGTTACAACCAAGAGAGCTGGAGTAACACCCATTGCGATGATACCTGCAAGTGGCAAGATACCATTTCCAACTTTTGAAAGAAGCACAGCTTCAATCAACATGATTGGTGCAAGTACGTTAGCACAAGCCCAGATTTCAGCACGACCAGCGATGAATGGCCAGTCAAGACCAATGTTGAATTTACGTCCTTGAAGACGTTTAGTAGCAACGTTTGTAATACCTTGTGATAGTGGTTCTACGGCTGCGATGAACCATGAACCGATAAGTGAGAAGAGTTCCAAAGATACACCGGCAGTCAAACCAAGAGACAACCATCCTTTGATAACAAGACGCCATTTATCTGCATCTGCAACCCCTTCAATTGGATGTGGAGTTCCCATAATACCGATAACGATACCAAGGATAAAACCGATGAAGAATTTAGATCCCCAGAAACCGATTTTTTTGTTCAATTTAGCAGCGTCAAAGTCATATTTATCAAGTCCTGGGAAGAATTTTTCAAAAATCTTATCCAAAACCATGATAACTGGGTTCATCATGTAGTTCATGTGAGTTGATGTCATTGGTGATGAACTTGGTGCATTAAGAAGGTCATCAAATGTAGGTTTCATCAAGTCAGAGTTGATAATTTTCAACACACCAACAAGTACGATAGCTGCTGTAGCAATCAAGAGTGAAACCCCTTGGCTCACACCGTTGTTGTCTGCATACCATTTAATCAAAAGACCTGTGATAGACAAGTGCCAGATATCGAAGATATCAACGTCAAGTGTATCTGTTTTCTTCATAGCAAGCATCACTACGTTGACAATCAACATGATGAGCAAGAAGTAAAGTGTCCAAGCAGAACCCCAAGTGATTGTAGCAAGTGGTGCCCAACCAACGTCGGTAATACTCAATTGAATACCAGTATTTTCAACGAATTTTGCAAGTGATGCTGAGAAAGCACCATTTAGCATACCGATGATAGCACCGATACCAGTAAGAGCGATGGCAAGTTTGATACCACCTTCAAGAGCTTTGGAGAATTTCACTCCAAAAAGTAAAGCCAATACTGTCAAAATGATCAACATGATAACAGGACCACCCATATCTAAGACGGGTGTAAAGACCTTTTTGATTAGGTCAAAGATTGCATCCATAACAGTTCCTCCCTTTTTTATGTTATATGAATGTTAACAAATTAAAATTAGCTTAATCCGTGTTCTTTGATAGCTGCTTCAATATTATCAAATACTGGAGCACTCATAGCTGGGATACGGAATAAGATTGGTCCAGCTTCTATAACTGGAATACCTGGTTCAAAACCAAGATCTGTCGCAGCAATTGGTGTAAAGATGTCATAACCTTTGATAAGGTCTTCGTTGACGTCCTTAACCATAACTGCATCACAGTGAACATCGTAACCGCGGTTTGAAAGTTCTTCTTCAAGAGCACTTTTAATTTGGTGGCTTGAGTTAACACCTGCACCGCAGGCAGCAAGAATTTTTATCATATGGATTTCCTCCGATTTAATATTTTTAATAGACAAGATTAAGCAATTGCTTCAGCAATATAAGCATAGAGGGCTTCTGGTTCAGAAATTTTTGATAGGTCTTCAAGATGACCATTTCCAGTAAAGAAGTCCATCAACTGAGCAAGAATGTTCGTTTGGCTTGAACTTGAGTTATTAATGATAAAGAAGAGTAAGGATACTTCTACTTCCTTATCTGGCGCAATCATATTGTGGAAAGTCACTGGTTTTTCTAATCGAACGACCACAACTTTTTCGGCTAGATTATGAACAATATCCGTGTGAGGAATAGCCACATTCGGCAAATCCTTACCCAAAAATTCCATATCTAAGCCAGTTGGAAATGACTTTTCACGCGTGATCAAGGCTTCACGATAAGTTGGAGTTACGATTTCTCGTTCTTCCAATAAAGTTGCAACCTGATCAAAGAGATGTTCTTGATTATCCGCTTCTAAGCAAAACACAAGGTTTTTGTCAAAGAAATGATCTAATCCCATAAGGTTTTCCCTTCTTTCCATTAACTTTATGCTATAAGTATAACACTATATGAAATCGTTGTCAATATTTTTCTGTTGTTTTTTGTCTCTTTTTTTATATTTTTGTTGTTTTTATAGTTTCTTGTTAAAAAACAAACACACAAACAAACATTTCAAACAATTTTTAATGACTTAAACAAAAAACAGGATACCAATCCTGCTTTAATAATTACTTTTGAATAGTCCAACTCTCTTCAATCATAGGAAGTAGATTTTTTAATGTTTCTGGAGTCCCTTCTAAAGCAACATATCTGAACTTACCATCACTAGATTTAAAAATCCATGTAATGATGTATTTTCCAGACTTAGAAATTGCGTTAACTACATAGGCTTCATAACCTCCAATAGTTGACTTAGAACCCCAAACTTTAGTGAATTCTGGATTACTTTCTTTTGAAGTAAAAATACTATCAGAAATACGAACTGTTTCAAGTTTTTGAAATTCATTATCAGAAATACCAAATTGTTCTGCTTTAAAAGTATTCAAGGTGACAATATTGACATCCGTACCGTCTGAATATTGAATATCATTGCCTCCCTGTACTTCATTGAACTTAATCCAAGACTTTGGCACTTTAACGAACCCATACTCATCAGAACCAATCACTTGACTTTCTTCTGAATTCTGTGTGCTACTAAGAGTGTTTGAACTAGTTGAATCTTGACTAGTTGAAGAGCTAGTTGTTTTACTTGAATTTCCTTGAGTTTGAGCTTGATTTGAACATGCCACTAACGCGACACTTGTAAGCAAAATAGATGCTAAAAGTAAAATTTTTTTCATAATAACCTCCGTATGTTACTCTACCATAAATGGAGTTAATTTACAATTTTTAACTAAAAATATAAAACTCTTGAATATATTTCAAGAGTTTTATATAGAATCATTATTCTTCATCCATGCTCAAGACGCTAAGGAAGGCTTCTTGTGGAACTTCTACTGATCCGATAGCTTTCATGCGCTTCTTACCAGCTTTTTGTTTTTCAAGCAGTTTACGTTTACGAGAAACGTCACCACCATAACATTTAGCAAGTACGTTCTTACGAAGGGCCTTGATATCAGTACGAGCCACAATCTTGTGTCCAATAGCTGCTTGGATTGGTACTTCAAATTGTTGACGAGGGATGATTTTCTTAAGTTTATCAACGATAAGTTTTCCACGTTCGTAGGCAAAATCCTTGTGAACGATAAAGCTGAGGGCATCTACCTTGTCTCCATTGAGAAGGATATCCATTTTGACCAGCTTAGATGGACGATACTCTGACAATTCGTAGTCAAAGCTTGCATAACCACGAGTTGAAGACTTGAGCTTATCAAAGAAATCAAAGACGATTTCAGCCAGTGGAATTTGATAGATAACATTGACACGGTTATCATCGATATAGTCCATCGTCACAAAGTCCCCACGCTTGCGCTGAGCTAGCTCCATCACTGCTCCAACAAACTCTTGCGGTACCATGATTTGCGCCTTAACATAAGGTTCCTCAATGGTCGCAATCTTGGTAGGATCTGGGAACTCAGATGGGTTAGACACATCCATAGACTCACCATCGGTCAAATTAACCTTATAAATAACGGATGGAGCTGTCATGATGAGGTCGATGTTGAACTCACGCTCTAAACGTTCTTGGATAACATCCATATGGAGAAGTCCAAGGAAACCACAACGGAAACCAAATCCAAGTGCCTGAGATGTTTCTGGTTCAAATTGGAGACTAGCATCATTCAGTTGCAATTTTTCAAGGGCTTCACGTAGGTCATTGTACTTGTTTGACTCGATAGGATATAGACCCGCAAATACCATAGGATTCATCTGCTTGTAGCCATGTAAGGGCTCAGCCGCAGGATTGGTTGCCAAGGTAACGGTATCACCCACACGAGTATCCTGAACCGTCTTAATAGAAGCTGCAATATAACCAACGTCACCAGTCGCAAGGAAATCACGACCAACTGCTTTGGGTGTAAAAATACCAACTTCTGTCACATCGAAAGTCTTGCCATTGCTCATAAGCTGAATCTTATCGCCAGGTTTGACCACCCCATCCATGACACGCACTTGAAGAATAACCCCACGGTAAGCATCGTAAACAGAATCGAAAATCAAAGCCTTAAGCGGCGCCGTCACATCACCCGTTGGCGCTGGCACTTTTTCTACGATTTGCTCGAGAATTTCTTCAATACCAATTCCAGCCTTTGCTGAAGCCAATACTGCTTCACTAGAATCTAAACCAATGACATCCTCAATCTCTGTACGAACTCGCTCTGGATCTGCTGCCGGTAGGTCAATCTTATTAATGACTGGCATGATTTCCAAATCATTGTCCAAGGCTAAATAAACATTAGCAAGTGTTTGTGCCTCAATCCCTTGAGCTGCATCGACCACTAAAATAGCACCTTCACAGGCAGCCAAGGAACGTGAAACTTCATAGGTGAAGTCTACGTGTCCAGGTGTGTCAATCAAGTGGAAAATGTAAGTTTCCCCATCTTTAGCAGTATAATTCAGCTCGATGGCATTCAACTTAATGGTAATCCCACGTTCCCGTTCTAGATCCATGCTATCTAAAAGCTGAGCTTGCATTTCACGACTGGAAACTGTCTCTGTCTTTTCCAAAATGCGGTCTGCTAGAGTCGATTTCCCGTGGTCAATATGGGCGATAATAGAGAAGTTACGGATCTTCTCCTGTCGTTTTTTCAATTCTTCTAAGTTCATGATTCTCTTCCTTTCAGGGTATCTATTTATTATAAATTGTTTTTGACATTTTGACAAGACCATACCCTGCTAGGAGTACTAATCTTCAGCGACAAAGCCGTCATTTTCAATAAAGTGATGTTCTGTCATTCCTTGGTCAGTAAAGACAATCCCGTGAAGGACACCACCATAGACAGCTCCTCCGTCCATCCCAATCTTACCATCTTCTGTAGTCCAAAGCTCAGCTGTACCTCGTTCTTGCTTTAACAAACCATAAACCGGTGTGTGACCAAAGACAATGGTTTTCCCAGTATGATTTTCTGCTTCGTGGAATGGTTTTCTAAGCCAGACTTTTTTATAATCTGTGGTTTCATGCCAATCATCCAAGGTTAAATCAATACCTGCATGAACAAAGATATACTTGTCTGTCTCTACTACAAATGGCATTTGACGAATAAATTCGACCAAATCTGCCGCTTCAGTAGCAACACGCTGGGCATCTTCTACTCCATCAACTGGGGCATCCAAGGGACGACCTAGGATAGAGTTAATAGTTGTATCTCCACCATTACGACGATAGTGGTCATAACTTTCTTCTGGGTTATCGAGCCAAGTCAGAAACATATACTCGTGGTTTCCTGACAAACAGATCGCCCCTTGATTGTCCACTAAGTCCTTAACCATTTCTAGAACACGGCGACTATCTTCACCGCGGTCAATCAAATCCCCTAGAAAGAGCAACTGGGTCTGACCATCCCATGTTTTGAGAAGGTCTTCCAGCATCCCAGCTTTTCCGTGAACATCTCCAATTACATAATAGTCTGTCATCTTATTTCTCCCTGTTTCTCAACAATTCTCTGGCTTGCGTCAGGGCTGCTTCCGTCACATCATCACCTGCCAACATCTTGGCAACTTCCTCCACTCGCTCTTCAACAGTCAAGAGACGAACAGTCGAAACTGTTGAATGGTCATTACTAATCTTCTCAATAAAGAATTGATAATCCGCAATCGCAATCACTTGTGGCAAATGGGAAATAGCCAGAACCTGACCATGTTGGCCAATCTTGTGAATCTTCTGTGCAATGGCCTGAGCTACACGACCTGAAACTCCCGTATCCACCTCATCAAAGACAATACTTGTCTTGCCCTCTTTACGTGAAAAGGCAGACTTAATGGCTAGCATGAGACGAGATAATTCCCCACCAGATGCAACCTTGACCAAGGGTTTAAAGTCTTCGCCAGGGTTGGTTGAAATGTAAAACTCAACCATTTCATTTCCCTCACGACTGAATTTGCCCTTGCTAAAACGAACCTGAAACTGGGCTTTTTCCATATAAAGGTCTTGCAGTTCTTGTTTAATCTCAGCTTCGAGCTGCTGGGCCAAGTCATGACGAGCAGATGCAAGCTGTCCTGCCAAATCGACAAGATTAACTTCCAATTTCTTAAGCTCTGCTTCCATGTCCTCAGACGAAAGGTTATTGCCTGTCAAAAGATTGTATTCTTCTCTAATCTTAGCAAAATAAAGCAAGACATCATCAACAGTTCCACCATACTTACGGGTAATAGTATGAAGGAGGTCCAAGCGATTCTCAACCTGCATGAGACGATTGCCATCAAAATCAAGATCCTCAATGATAGCTTCCAAACGTTTGCTAATGTCTTCTAAGACATAGTAAGTCTCAGACAGTGAGCTTGAAATTTCACGGTATTCAGGGTCGTACTCTTCAACACTTTCCATGTCATTCATGGCTGAACGAACATTGGCCAGACTAGAAAAATCTTCATTATCCAACATGCTATAGGCATTGGTCAATGTATCCGCAATATTTTTATGATTGAGGAGTTTCTCTCGCTCTTGGTTGAGAGCCAAGTCTTCACCAGCTTGCAAGTTTGCTGCCTCAATCTCTGCCATTTGAAATTCCAACATTTCAATACGAGACTTGTGTTCCTGTTGGTTTTTCTTAACTTCCAGAACCTGCTTGCGCATTTTTCGATAGGCATCAAAACTCGTTTGATAGGTTTCTTTCAAGTCCCAAAAAGCTGCATCGCCAAATTCATCCAACATCTGGATGTGCAGTTGAGGACGCATTAACTCTTCTTGGTCATGCTGACCATGTATATCCACCAGATGTTGCCCAATAGCACGCAAAACAGACAGATTGACCATCTGGCCATTCACACGGCTGATACTACGACCATTTTGCAAGATTTCTCGACGGATGATAATCTCATCACCCATTTCCAAACCTTGCTCATCAAAAATTTCCTGTAAAAGGCGACTATTTTCAACTGAGAAAAGCCCCTCAATCTCTGCCTTTAGTGCACCATGACGAATAACATCTGTCGTAGCACGAGCTCCCAACATCATATTCATGGCATCAATGATAATCGACTTCCCTGCACCCGTTTCACCAGTCAGGACTGTCATCCCCTTTTCAAAATTGAGAGAAATAGCCTCAATAATGGCAAAGTTTTTTATCGAAATTTCAAGTAACATATAGACCTACCAATTTTTTACTTGTGCAAAGATTTCCTCAGCTAGACTTTCACTTCTGGCAATGACTAAAATCGAGCTATCATCAGCTAAACAGCTAAAAATCTTGTCCGTAAAAGTCTCGATTAACTGAGCTTTTACAAAAGCCGTATTTCCTGGAATAACTTGGAGATTAATCATCTTATCCATCAATTCAGCTGACTCAATATTGTCTTCAGCCAGTTGCAAACTTTTCACGATTGATTTTGGCAATTCATAGACATAGGTATTGTCTCTCAAAGGAATTTTGACAATGCCTAGCTCTTTGATATCTCGGGATACTGTCGCTTGAGTGGCAGTGATTCCTGCCTCTTTCAAATGTTCTACGATTTCTTCTTGTGTACCGATTTGATAATCTGTCACAAATCGTCTAATTTTTTCAAGTCTCTCTTTTTTATTCATTTTTAAATTGACTATGCGCCCTCTCTACTACTTCTTCAATATCAGCAAGAACCTGATTGCTTGCTGACTCTTCTTTTTTCAAATACGCTAAAAACTCAATATTTCCATGTCCACCTTGGATGGGAGAAAAGTCCAAACCAAGGACTGAAAAGCCTTCCTCTACTGCCATAGCTGTGACAGATTCAAGGACATTCTGATGGACTTTGGCATCGCGAATAATTCCATTTTTCCCAATCTGCTCACGTCCTGCTTCAAACTGGGGCTTAACCAGAGCCACGACCTGACCTTGTTCAGCCAAGACGCGGTGCAAGGCCGGCAAAATCAGACTTAGGGAAATGAAACTCACATCAATGCTGGCAAAGCTCGGTTCCTTTTCGAAATCAGTCTTTTCAGCATAGCGGAAATTGAACTGCTCCATGCTGACAACCCGTGGGTCTTGGCGTAATTTCCAAGCCAACTGATTGGTACCGACATCGACTGCAAAGACCAACTCAGCACCATTTTGCAACATGACATCGGTAAAACCTCCAGTAGAAGCACCGATATCAATCGTTGTTACCCCTTCTACTGACAAATCAAAGACCTGCAAAGCCTTTTCCAGTTTCAAGCCACCACGACTAACATATTTGAGTTTTTCACCCTTGAGTTTCAGCTCGGTGTCATCTGGAATTTTCTCTCCTGGCTTGTCAAACCGTTCTCCATTAAGGACTGCTACGACTAGGCCAGCCATCACACCACGCTTGGCCTGCTCTCGCGTTTCAAACAAGCCCTGTTTATAAGCTAGTACATCCACTCTTTCCTTAGCCATTGATTCTCAAACTTTCTACTACTTTCACAATCGATTCTATTTCAAAGGGAACCTTCTGGGCAATTTCTTCTAATTTGGCATTAGCTTGATCCAGAGTTTGGTTACAAAAGTCAATAGCCTCTTCCAAGCCCAACAAAGCAGGATAGGTTGATTTTTCTGCCTGTAGATCCTTTTGTGGTGTCTTACCGATTTCCTCAAAACTAGCTGTCACATCCAGTACGTCATCTCGAACTTGAAAAGCAAGCCCAATCAATTCACCAACAATTTTTAGCTTTGCCTGCATTTCAGGTACTAATTCGGCTATAATGGCTGCAGCTTGGAATGGATAGGCTAGCAGTTTTCCAGTCTTATTAGCATGAATAGTCTGGAGTTCTTCCAAAGACAAATGCTGGTGTTCACCTTCCATATCCAAAACTTGCCCTGCAACCATTCCCAGACTACCTGAAGCAAAGGATAAGTTAGCAATCAAGTTCACCTTGAGCTGACTTGGCAAATCTGCCTGCGCGATTAAGGCGTAAGGATCTAGAAACAAAGCATCTCCAGCCAAAATTGCCATTGCTTCGCCAAATTTCTTGTGGTTGGTCAATCGTCCCCGACGGTAATCATCATCATCCATAGCAGGAAGATCATCGTGAATCAAGCTCCCTGTATGAATCATTTCCAAGGCTGCAGCCACCTGTGCATGTGCTGGTTTAATAGCCACCTGCAAGGCTTCCAGAACTTCTAACAGAAGAAAAGGACGGATACGCTTGCCACCAGCATGAATGGAATAGAGAACAGACTCTCGCAAACTAGAGGCAAACTGCTGGTCTCCATAAAAGTCTTCCAAGGCCGACTCGACAAGAGCTAATTTTTCTTGCTTTTTCATTCAAAATCACTTTCTGTTCCGTCTTCTTGCATAACCTTGACCAAGGTCTTTTCAGCCTTGTCCAGCGTCGCTTGGAGTTCTTTTGACAAGACCATACCCTTTTGAAAGGCAGCAATCGCATCTTCCAGAGCAATTTCACCATTTTCCAAACTTTGGACAATGGTCTCCAGTTCTGCTAGATTTTCCTCAAATTTCTTTTGTTTTGACATCTTTAACCTCTAATTCTACTTGACCATCTCGCATCAAAAGCGTCACTTGGTCTTTTTTCTTCAAATTTTCAACCGAATCAACTACGGACTCTTCTTTTTTGACAATAGCATAACCACGCGCCACGATTCGGCTGGTATCCAACATGAGCAAGGCTTCTGAAAGTCGCTTGACCTCAGCAACCTTGGCGTCATAAACCAGCGCCATTTGGCTACGTAGGAGCTTGTCCAACTGGCCTAGACGGTCTTGATAGCGTTGGATTTTGGTTATAGGTGATAATTGTACCAATTGATGCGTCCTTGCTTGGACTAGTTGGTTGCTGTCAGAAATCCGTGTTCGCAAACTTTGTTTTAAGCGCAGTTGCAGTTGATCCAAGCGTTGCAAATAGCCATCATACAAGCGCTCTGGCTGTCTAAAGATAACAGACTGACTGCATTTTTTCAAAGCTTCTTGTTTCTTCGATAGGACATTTCGGACTGCTGTTGCCATCCGTTTTTCTTGATTTTGCAAATGAGCCAATACATCCAACTTGGTCACTGGTGTTGCTAGTTCAGCAGCAGCAGTCGGCGTCGCAGCCCGTCTATCTGCCACAAAGTCCGCCAAAGTCACATCTGTCTCATGCCCCACACTAGAAATAATTGGCAAACGAGATTCAAAAATAGCCCGTACCACAATTTCTTCGTTAAAGGCCCAGAGATCCTCGATGGAACCACCACCACGACCAATAATCAGCAAATCCAAATCGTCACGTTGATTAGCACGCGCAATATTTCGAGCAATTTCTTCTGCTGCTCCATCACCTTGCACCTTGGTCGGATAGAGAAGGATATCAACACCTGGAAAGCGCCTGCTGACAGTCGTAATAATATCTCTAATAACAGCTCCACTGCGACTGGTTACCACACCAATTCTCTTAGAAAATTGGGGCAGAGGTTGCTTGAAGCGTTCTTGAAACAGACCTTCTTCCGTCAATTTTTTCTTGAGTTGTTCAAACTGAATCGCAAGCGCCCCAACCCCATCAGGCTCAGCCTTTTCTATGATGATGGAGTAGCTACCACTTGGTTCATAGACCTGTACACGCCCAATCACATTGATCTTCATTCCTTCTTCCAGGTCAAAGCCTAATTTCTGATAAATCCCAGACCAGATGGTCGCTTGAATGACTGCATGATCATCCTTTAGGGAGAAATATTGGTGAGTAGGTCGTTTACGAAAGTTGGAAACTTGACCAGTTAAATAGACCCGTTCCAAGTAAGGGTCTTTATCGAATTTCATTTTCAGATACTTGGTCAAAGTTGTTACCGATAAATACTTTTCCATCTCCACCTACTACTCATTTCCTTGCTCTTTCATGGGTATTATTATACCAAAAATATGCCTAAAAATCTTCATTTATGTACCATTATAAGGGAAAAATAGAAAAAGGAGGCAAGGCCTCCACATCTGATTATTTGCTGTTTCGAGCTTCTTCCAAAATCTTTTCAATCTTGGTCGTCAACAGGTCGATAGCAACGGTATTGCTAACCCCTTCAGGAATGACGATATCAGCATAACGCTTGGTCGGCTCGATAAACTGGTGGTACATAGGTTTGACCACACCTAAATACTGGTCAATAACGCTATCAAGGCTACGGCCACGCTCCTCCATATCACGCTTGATACGACGAATAATGCGCACATCATCATCCGTATCCACAAAAATCTTGATATCCATCAAATCACGCAGACGCTTGTCCTCCAAGACCAAAATCCCCTCAACGATAAAGACATCTTGAGGCTCCTGACGATAGGTCTTGCTACTCCGTGTATGCTCTGTATAGTCATAAGTCGGTATGTCCACCGGACGCCCTGCCAACAATTCCTTAATCTGCTCGATCATCAAGTCTGTATCAAAGGCAAAAGGATGGTCGTAGTTGGTTTTGACACGTTCTTCAAAGGTCAAATGAGACTGATCCTTGTAGTATGAATCATGCTCAATCATGGAAATCTTTTCATCAGGAAAATGCGATAAAATGGCTCTTGAAACACTGGTTTTACCACCACCAGAACCACCTGTCACTCCGATAATGATTGGTCTATTTTGCATGCTATCCTCCGTTTTTTTATCCGTCGTCTATTCTATCACATTTTTTGCAAAATTTATAGTCTGATTTTGGATAGTCTAAGGGAAACAACACTCCCTACACCTCAGTTAGACTAGCTAAAAACCTTTCGTGGTTTGTAGAGATTGCCCCGTTTTTCAAGAATGGCTAGCAATTTATCATCTTCAAAGGCAGCTAATTCTTGTTCTGTTTGTTCGAGTTCGATAAAACGACCAAAGCGCACTTCTGTAGCCTTTTCTGGAGTTAGGAAAACTTTAACAAGATCCCCTGTTCCAATCTCTAGAGGATGGAGAAAGTCCAGTTGACCAGCCTCCACTCTTTCAGCAATTTCTTCCAAGGTAAGAGCGTCTTCTAATTGTAAGCCAGCAGCACTTGTTCGAATCAGATGTGACATATGAGCCGCATAACCCAATTTTTCTCCCAAGTCAACTGACAAGGTACGAATATAAGTTCCCTTGCTACATTTTACACGAAAAGTGAATCGTGCGAGGTGATCCTCATAAGAAATAGAGCTTGTTCGCTCAAATTGATAAATGGTCACCTGACGTTCTGGACGCTCCACTTCCTGACCAGCACGCGCATACTCATAAAGCTTGCGACCATTGACCTTGACTGCCGAATACATAGGTGGAATCTGGGTAATAGGCCCAGTCAGACTGGCAATCGCTTCATCGACAAGCTTTTCATCCAAGTGCGACAAAACAGGTGTCTCTGCGACCACTTTCCCACTGGCATCCTCAGTCGTCGTGGAATAACCCAGAGTGATTTCCCCCTCATAGACCTTTCCCTCATCCTGCATAAACTCGACCATTCGTGTCGCCTTGCCAACCGCAATCGGCAAAACGCCCACCACATCCGGATCCAAGGTCCCACCATGACCAATCTTCTTGGTTCCCAAAATCTTACGCAGTTTAAAAACCGCATCATGCGAGGTCATCCCCGCTTCTTTTTTTAAGTTGATAATACCGTTCATTTTTGCTTTCTACTCCCCCTTCAGAGCTTCAAATTTCGCTTTCATAGTTGGATTTTTCCGGGTCAATTTTTTGACGGAAACATCTTCCAGCTTATTGTTAGCTAAGCGGAGTTGGTTTTCGGATGTGGTTAGGAACTTCTTAACCTCTTCCATGCGTTTGATGGCCTTGTCGATTTCATCAATAGCTTTGCCAAAGTTGGTCGAAGCAGAGTTGTAGTTTTTGGCAAAGGCTAGCTTAAAGGCATCCAAGTCTTCCTCAAAATGCGTAATGTCAATATTTTGCTCTCGAACCAAGGCCAATTCTTGTTTGTATTTGAGAGAATTAAGAGCCGCATTACGCAAGAGTCCAATCAGCTGAATGAAGAACTGGGGACGAACCACATACATCTTTTCATACTCGTGGCTGACATCAACAATCCCTGTGTTAAAGTAGTCGTTATCAGCCTCAAGCATGGTCACCAGAACGGCATATTCGCAGTTCTTCTCCCGACGGTCCTTGTCCAATTCCTTGTAAAAATCTGCATTCTTGTGCTTCTTCTCTGTTCCATCTGCTTCATTTTTCATCTCAAACATGATGGAAATAATTTCGACCCCATTTTCATCACATTCACGGAAGATAAAGTCCCCCTTAGACCCACGCGCTGAAACCTTGTTATCCTTCTCAAAGTAGGCATTTGGAAAGGCAAAACTGCGGACCTTGTTAAACTCACTCTCTGCATAGTGTTCCAGACTTTCCCCGATAGCTTTTGTAGACTGCTGGGCTTTGAAATTCTTGTAAAATTCAACCTGTTCACTGGCTGCTTTAAGCTGGGCTTCGTAGTTTTGTTTAACTGAAGTAAGAGAGAGTTCGTTTTCTTTTTCTTGCAAGAGAAGCTGATTTTTAACCTGGTCTCGTTCTTTTTCTAGGTCAGAGAGGGTCTTCTGTAGTTGATTTTCATGTTCCAAACGCAAGGTGGCCAATTGGTTTTCCAAGGCCTGTACTTCCTTGTCCTTAGCCAATAAGGCCTGATGGCTTATCTGTTCAACCTCTTTCTTGGCCAATTCTTTTTCTGTATCAAAGTTTTGGATTTGACTCTGTAATTGCGCAATTTCTTGGTCTTTTTGAGCCAGTTTAGACTGTTGTTCATTCATGGCCTTTTGCTCAGCCAAGGCCAATTCCTGCTTCATCCGATCGTGCAATTCCTTATCAAACTCTGCCGTTCTCACTTGGGACAAAAGTTCAGCATACTGACTTTCATTTACTGTAAAGACTTCCCCACAGTTGGGACATTTGATTTCGTTCATATCTTTCCTCTTTCTAGACTTCTGTAACCATTATATCATGCCTGAGGGAAAATCAAAAACAGCGAGTCGAAACCCACTGTTTATCTTCTTTTTCTTTAAATTTTTTCCAAGGCCAAGCGCAAATCTTCGATCAAATCATCTACATTTTCAAGACCGATTGACAAACGAATTTGGTTTGGTGTGACTCCTGCTGCTTCTAGGTCTTTTTCTGACAATTGACCGTGAGTGGTTGTAGCTGGATGAACAACAAGCGATTTAGCATCTGCTACGTTTGCAAGATCAGAGAAGATTTCCAAATTATCAATTACCTTGCGTGCTTCTGCCTCCCCACCTTTGACATGGAAAGTAAAGATTGAGCCCACACCTTTTGGAAAGTATTTTTCAGCCAAGGCATGATAAGGACTATCAGCCAATTTTGGATAATTTACCTTTTCTACCTTAGGATGGTTGACAAGGAAATCAACAATTTTCTCAGCATTTTGCACATGGCGTTCCACACGAAGAGAAAGGGTTTCAAGTCCTTGGAGCAAGAGGAAGGCATTAAATGGCGACAAGGCTGCACCAGTATCACGAAGCAATTGAACACGGACAGCAATAATAAAGGCTGCTGCACCCACATCACGAGTATAGCTCAAATTGTGGTAACTTGGATCTTCCTCAACAAATTGAGGGAATTTCCCTGAAGCCGCCCAGTCAAAACGACCGCTATCGACAATCACTCCACCAATAGTCGTACCATGCCCACCGATAAACTTAGTCGCAGAGTGAATAGCAATATCTACACCGTGAGAAAAAACGTTAATCAAATAAGGTGTTGAAAAGGTATTATCTGAAACGAGTGGAATCTGATGCTTATGAGCAATCTCTGCCAATTTTTCCAAATCTGGAATGTTAATCAAGGGGTTGCCCAAGGTTTCAATCAAGACAAGCTTGGTATTGTCATTGATAGCTGCTTCTACTTCCTCCAAATTATCCACATCGACAAAGGTTGTTGTGATACCATAACGAGGAAGGGTTTCTTTCAAGAGATTGAAGGTTCCACCGTAAATAGTCGAAGCAGCCACTACATGGTCACCAGCATGGGCAAGCGCCAAAATCGTATAAGTCACTGCAGCCATACCTGATGCTGTTGCAAGAGCTCCAACACCCCCTTCAAGGGCAGCAATTCTTTCTTCAAAAGCAGCCGTTGTAGGGTTGGTGATACGAGTATAAATGTTCCCTGGTTTTCTCAAGGCAAAAAGATCTGCACCTTCCTGCGTGTCATCAAAAACAAAAGATGTTGTTTGATAAATCGGCACTGCACGAGACTTGGTAGCTGGATCCACAACTTGACCAGCATGTAGTTGCAAAGTTTCAAATTTAAAATCACGAGTCATAAGGCGACCTCCATATAGTTTCATTAAGAATATTGTAGCACCTTAAGCTATAGTTTACAAATATCAGTTTTCTATATTTTGATATAAGAAATAGCTATCACCTTATTTTAAAAATGAAAAAAGCACGAATCAATCGTGCTCATTTTCTTAATCTACATAAGTATCTTCATTTTTATTGAGGAAGGCATATGGAAGACCCATCAAGAGGCCTCCTCCTATAAAGTTTCCAATGAAGGTTACACCCCAGTGACGAAGCATATTCCCAACCCCGAAGTTAGCAATTGAATCTGCAGCAACACTGAATTTTACAATCGCAAAAGAAGCAAAGTTCGCAGCAATGTGCTCGTTTGTTAAGAATACAAACATGTAAATTGCTGACAACACAAGCCAAAGTTTGGCACCACCATCTTTGACCAAAACAAATGAAAGAATCGCAATATTTACGAAAATATTTGCCAAAATCGCCTCAAGCAAGATTAATTCATTTGAACGGCCTAACTTCATCTCAACAACCCCTGAGATGAAACTATCGTGTGTCAGATGTGCATAGGCTGCCGAATGAGCAAAGCCCCAACCTGCTATCAAAGCCCCGATAAGGTTGAACAAGGTACAGTAAAGTAAAATCTCAGCTGTTTTTCTCCAAGAGATTTTTTTCAAGAAACTACCAGCAGTCAAGAACATCATGTTTGATGTTACCAACTCGGCATTCAAGAAAACAATGTAGGCCAATCCCCAAGCAAAGACAAATGGGAAGAGGAAACGTCCACTACCTGGTGCAATTTTATTAATCAAGTCAGCCCCAACTGCACCAGCAGCTGTACTGAAAGTTAAGAATGCACCTGCGAACATCGAACGAATCGCATACTTAAATTTGCTTTGACTATAAAGACTTTCCTTCTTCTTGCAAGCAAATTCAATCTTTGAGATAAATTCTGAAGAAACCATAATAAACTCCTAAAAATTTTTTACCTGATAATTATATCACAAACTTTAGAATTAAGGAAGCGTTTTCTGTATTTCATAACAGTTTATTTTGAAACTATATCTATAAAAAAATCAGTAAAACCTAAGATTTTACTGATTTATCTTTAATAACGTTGTTTATATGGTTGATTGAAAGCTGTTAGAATTTCTTCAGGTGTTTGTGAATAATCTTTTGTATCTTTCAAGTCACCTTTTACGATAATACGTTCTGTCGCATCATAGTCAACACAGGTTACAAGTGTGATTTCATCAACTCCAGTACGGTCATCAATCTCATCAACGCGATCTGGAGTCACATGCTTCACTTCACGGATTTCATAGGTATAAACTTTATCCTTATCAGTTAGATAAATTTTCATCCCATTTTTAGCGCGTGATAATGGAGAAAAGAGCATTTGGCTTGCGTTTTCCGCAGTGAAGATGTGATGGCTCGCAAGGGAATAGTTTCCTTTCCCCATCACTTGATCACGCTTCATTGTACCAGCTCCATAGAAGAGATTGACATTATCCAGTCCCTTAAAAATAGGCAAGTTAATTTCTACCTCAGGGACAGCAATTCCACCGATAACTGGCAATTTTTGCGAATCCCATTGTGAGGATAAGACAGCTTCTGACGAGATGGCTTTTACGGAATCAAAGTCAAAATTGCCTTCTGTATCTTGATTTTCTTCCAATTTTTCTTTTGATACTTGGCTGACTTGGTATTTATTGGTATTCCAAACCATGAACATATCACGAATTTTTGAATTGAAAATCAAAGCCACTGACAAGAGGATTAAAAACCCTGCCAAGATATTGATTAATAAATTTTTACGGTTTGTTTTCTTTTTGTTCTTTTTATGAGACATTATGCTTCACCTTCTGTTTCGTTTTCTGTCCCAACTTCTTCTTTTTCTGCCGCTGCAACCGTAGTAAAGGTTACAATTTTAGCATCTTGATCCAGACGCATTACTTTAACTCCCATAGTTGAGCGTCCTGTTTGTGAAATATTAGCAACATTGGTTCGAATCATGACACCTGTATCAGTGATAATCATCAAGTCTTCATCACCTTTCACAGTCAAGAGACCTGATAGAGGACCATTTTTCTCAGCCACATTAGCCGTCTTCATTCCTTTACCACCACGACCTTTTGTTGGATATTCAGTCGCGACTGTACGCTTACCATATCCTTTTTCTGTGATGATAAGAACCTCGTCTTGATCTGTAATCACACTAGCTCCAACAACTGTGTCCCCATCACGAAGGTTAACACCTTTCACACCAGTGGCGATACGACTCATACCACGAACAGCTGATTGATTAAAACGAACTGCATAACCAAACTTGGTACCAATGATAATATCCGTATCTTCTTCCGTCAACAAGACATTAATCAACTCATCTTCATCTTTGAGGTTCAAAGCCTTGAGACCATTCTGACGAATGTTAGCAAATTCCTTGACGCTGGTTCTCTTCACAATACCATGACGGGTTGTGAAGAAGAGGTAAGCATCATCACTGCGTTCAGACTCAACATTGATAATAGTCTGAATACTTTCACCTTCATCCAATTTCAAGAGATTGACTACTGGTAACCCTTTGGCCGTCCGACCATACTCGGGAATTTCATAACCTTTAAGACGATAGACACGTCCTTTATTTGTGAAGAAGAGCAGGTGATCATGAGTGCTAGTTGACACTAACTCTCTGACAAAATCATCATCTTTGACACCTGTTCCTTGAACACCACGACCACCACGTTTTTGAGCAGTAAATTCAGCTTGGTCCAGACGTTTGATGTATCCTTTGTTAGAAAGAGTGATCAAGACATCCGATTCTTCAATCAAATCCTCATCTTCAAGACTCAAAACTTCACCGACCATCAACTCTGTACGACGCTGGTCGCCAAACTTACGCTTAACTTCATCCAATTCTTCTTTGATGATTTGAGAAACACGTTCCGGCTTAGCTAGAATATCTGCTAAATCTGCAATCAAAGCGATTAAATCATCAAACTCAGACTGAATCTTGTCACGTTCCAAACCTGTCAAACGACGAAGACGCATATCAAGGATGGCCTGACTTTGACGTTCAGAAAGCTTAAACTTGCTCATCAACTCGGCTTGTGCTTCCGCATCCGTTTCACTAGCACGAATGATACGAATCACTTCGTCGATATGATCTAGCGCAATCAAGAGACCTTCTAAAATATGAGCACGCGCTTCTGCTTTTTCTTTATCAAAACGAGTACGACGAACAACCACTTCTTTTTGGTGCTCGATATAGGCATCCAAAATCTGACGAAGGGACAAAATCTTCGGTACCCCATTTTGAATAGCCAACATATTAAAACCAAAGTTGGTTTGCATCTGGGTCATCTTGAAGAGATTATTAAGGATAACATTGGCTGAGGCATCGCGCTTGACTTCAATAACAAATCGAACACCTTCACGGTTTGACTCATCACGGACTGCTGTAATCCCCTCAATACGTTTTTCCTGGACCAAACGAACAATATGCTCATGCACCTTTGTTTTGTTGACCATATATGGGAATTCTGTTACAACGATGCGCTCACGGCCAGTCTTAGTTTCTTCAATTTCAGTACGAGAACGAAGGACAATAGAACCTTTACCTGTTTCATAAGCTTTATGAATGCCTGATTTCCCCATGACAAGGGCACCTGTTGGAAAATCTGGACCAGGCAAGACTTCCATCAAGTCCTTGGTAGTCACTTCAGGATTGTCCATGACCAACTTCACTGCATCAATGGTTTCACCTAAGTTGTGAGGCGGAATATTGGTTGCCATCCCAACGGCAATACCAGTTGCTCCATTGACCAAAAGGTTTGGAAAACGAGCTGGCAATACCAAGGGTTCACGTTCATTGGCATCATAGTTATCGACGAAATCAACCGTATTTTTATTGATATCACGAAGCATTTCCAGAGCAATCTTGCTCATACGTGCCTCAGTATAACGCTGGGCGGCAGCACCGTCCCCATCCATGGAACCAAAGTTTCCATGCCCATCTACAAGCATGTAACGGTAACTCCACCATTGAGCCATACGAACCATAGCTTCATAGATAGAGGAGTCCCCGTGTGGGTGGTATTTACCCATGACGTCCCCTGTAATACGAGCAGATTTTTTATGAGGTTTGTCTGGAGTAACACCCAGTTCATTCATTCCATAGAGAATCCGACGGTGAACAGGTTTCAAGCCATCTCGAACATCAGGAAGAGCCCGCGCTACGATAACACTCATGGCGTAATCGATAAAACTCGTCTTCATCTCCTTTGTCAGATTGACATTCACTAAATTTCTATCCTGCATTAATAAATGCCTCATTTCACTATTAGTAATTAACTATATTATACCATAATGTCCTCTATATTTCAGGTATCTAAAATCACTAAAACGTTTACATCAAGAACTGAAATGCATATCCGTGACAAAGCTTTTTAAAAGTGATAGAATTAAAATAACTGGGGAAATCCCTGAATAAAATTAAGGAGATGTTTAGAATAATGACTTCAACTAAACAACACAAAAAAGTTATCCTTGTCGGTGATGGTGCTGTAGGTTCTTCTTACGCTTTTGCACTTGTTAACCAAGGAATTGCACAAGAGCTTGGAATTATCGAAATTCCACAATTGCATGAAAAAGCTGTTGGTGACGCGCTTGACCTTAGTCACGCCCTTGCCTTCACTTCACCTAAAAAAATCTATGCAGCTCAATACTCGGACTGTGCAGACGCTGACCTTGTTGTGATTACTGCAGGTGCGCCTCAAAAACCAGGTGAAACTCGTCTTGACCTTGTAGGTAAAAACCTTGCTATCAACAAATCAATCGTAACTCAAGTTGTTGAATCAGGTTTCAAAGGTATCTTCCTTGTTGCTGCTAACCCAGTTGACATCTTGACTTACTCAACTTGGAAATTCTCTGGATTCCCTAAAGAACGCGTTATCGGTTCAGGTACTTCACTTGACTCAGCTCGTTTCCGTCAAGCACTTGCTGAAAAATTGGATGTAGATGCTCGTTCAGTTCACGCTTACATCATGGGTGAACACGGTGACTCTGAGTTCGCCGTTTGGTCACACGCAAACATCGCTGGTGTAAACCTTGAAGAATTCCTTAAAGACACTCAAAATGTTCAAGAAGCTGAATTGATTGAATTGTTCGAAGGTGTTCGTGATGCAGCCTACACAATCATCAACAAAAAAGGTGCAACATACTACGGTATCGCAGTAGCCCTTGCTCGTATCACTAAAGCAATCCTTGACGACGAAAACGCAGTTCTTCCACTTTCAGTATTCCAAGAAGGTCAATACGGAGTTAAAAACGTCTTTATCGGTCAACCAGCTGTTGTTGGTGCACATGGTATTGTTCGTCCAGTAAATATCCCATTGAACGACGCAGAAACTCAAAAAATGCAAGCATCTGCTAAAGAATTACAAGCTATCATTGACGAAGCATGGAAAAATCCAGAATTCCAAGCTGCTTCTAAAAACTAATTTAGATAGAAATAACTCCTTGACTCATCAGGGAGTTATTTTTTATCTCTATCTTAACTAAACATTTTATGAAGTTTATGTAAAAAAACAACATAACTTTAAAAGCTATCATGTCACAGTTTGGGCATAAATCCGAAAACTACCAATTAGATCTATACTCACGTTACAAAAGGTCTGAAGCAAGCAATGCTTGACGCACTTGATACCGTCGCATTAAATCTCAAGCAAAATGTTTTGCCCCCTTTTTGCCCCCTGGACAAAAAAAGAGCCCATCATACAGGCTATAAAAGCTTGATATGATAGGCTATTTTTCTATTAATTAACGTACTGTACGGATACGCATTGTGTTTGTACGAACAGCTTCTCCAAGTGGTACACCAGCTACGATAACGATATCGTCACCAGATTGTACAAGACCTGCTTCAACTGCTTTACGTTCAGCGATTTCGAACATATCGTCAGTTGATGATGGAGCATCTGTCAACATTGGGATAACACCCCAGTTCAACATCAATCCACGTTCTGTCAATTCGTCAAATGTCAACGCCAAGATGTCAGCATTTGGACGGTATTTAGAGATCAAACGTGCAGTGTGACCTGTCTTAGTAAGAGTTACAACCAATTTAATGTCCATTGAGTTAGTAGCATCTTTAACAGCTGAAGCCATTACTTCTGTCTTAGAGTTACGTTCGAATGAATCTGAGTTCAAACGTCCGTATTCGTTAAGAAGAGTTTGAGCGTTCTTATCGATTGTAGCCATTGTAGTTACTGACTCAAGTGGGTATTTACCGTTTGCAGACTCACCTGAAAGCATTGTTGCGTCAGTTCCGTCGATAACAGCGTTGAATACGTCTGATACTTCTGAACGAGTTGCACGTGGTTTTTCAGTCATTGTTTCAAGCATGTTTGTTGCAGTAATAACAACTTTACCTGCAGCATTGACTTTAGTGATGATCATTTTTTGGTAAACTGGAACCATTTCGAATGGTACTTCGATACCCATGTCACCACGAGCGATCATGATACCATCAGCAGCTTCGATGATTTCATCCAAGTTGTCGATACCTTGTTGGTTTTCGATTTTAGCGAACAATTGAACATGTCCATTTCCAGTTTCTTTACAGATTGCACGAACTTCGTTCACGTCTTTAGCAGTACGTACGAATGAAATCGCGATGAAGTTGATACCTTGTTCAAGACCGAAGCGGATGTCATCGTTATCGCGTTCAGCAAGAGCTGGGAAAGGAATTTTAGTGTTAGGGATATTAACACCTTTTTGTTTAGCAATTACGCCATCGTTTTCAACTTCAACTTCAAATTCACGAGTTGCATCATCTTTAGCAACCACACGAAGACCAAGTTTACCATCGTCAACCAAAACTTGACGACCAACTTCAACATCATCATAGATATCAAGAGCACCAGCAACGTTCAATGCGATTACATCACGAGTTGATTTGATTCCTTGCTTAGTAGCAACACGAATTTTTTCACCAGTTGTGTAAGAGTACTCTTTTGCATCTCCTTCAAACAATTCAGTACGGATTTCTGGTCCTTTTGTATCAAGAAGGAAACCAACTTTTTTACCTGCAAGTTTTTCAGCAAGTTTAACAGTTGCCATACGGTCACCTTGTTCTTGGTGGTCACCGTGTGAGAAGTTGAAACGGAATGTATTAGCACCAGCTTCAATCAATTTAGCAATGTTTTTAGCTGAAGCTTCAACATCAAGTTTTTCACCCCAGTATCCGTCATCACCGAATTTTTTACCACCACGGATTTCTACCGCAGGTCCCAAAGTTGCAACGATTTTTACACGTTTGTTCATGATTTTTGTGACTCCTTTATATATATGACCTTTTTGGTCTTATTAACTAAATTATAAATTATGACAAGCTCTTATTCAAGCTAGATAGCTCAAGGTCAGCCTTGTGTGGGTTGTTAACTACAATTTTACCATCTGCGGTCAAGCTAAACAATGCTCCTTCTTCTGCAGTTCCAAGAATTGGGTTTTCAACCATTTTCTCATTACGGATACCAACCGCAACACCACCGATACCTTCTTTAAGAAGTTTAACAGCATGCGCACCCATACGTGATGCCAAAACACGGTCACGCGCAGTTGGAGAACCACCACGTTGAATATGTCCAAGTTCTGTTACACGAAGGTCGCTTGTATCTCCAGCTTCTTTTAGTTTTTGACCAAATTCAGCCGCTGACATCACACCTTCAGCCAAGACGATGATATTGTGTTTTTTACCACACTCATAACCACATTTAATGCTTTCTACGATATCTTCAATCTTGAATCCTTCTTCAGGAATGATGATTTCATCAGCACCAGTTGCAATACCAGCCCAAAGAGCGATATCACCTGCATTACGTCCCATAACTTCGATAACAAAAGTACGACGGTGACTTGATGATGTATCACGAATCTTATCGATAGCATCCATAGCAGTTGTAACCGCTGTGTCAAAACCGATTGTGAAGTCAGTACCAACGATATCGTTATCGATTGTACCTGGAAGACCGATAGCTGGGAAGCCATGTTCAGTCAAACGCATAGCACCGTGGTAAGATCCGTCACCACCGATAACAACTACACCTTCAATCCCGTGTTTTTTCAATTGCTCAATTCCTTTAAGTTGCCCTTCAAGTTGAGCGAACTCTGGGTAACGAGCAGAGTGAAGGAAAGTACCACCACGAGAAATGATGTCTCCTACTGAAGCAGCATCTAGGGGATGAATTTCACCAGCAACCATTCCAGCATATCCATCATAGATACCAAAAACTTCCATTCCTTCTGAAATTGCTTGACGAACAACTGCGCGGATAGCAGCGTTCATACCAGGGGCGTCTCCACCACTAGTCAAAACAGCAATACGTTTCATTTAGTTTATGCTCCTTTTTCTTTTAACATTCCTACTGATTATATCACATTTAAATGGAAAATTCTTCTATTTTCCGTAATTTTAGTGATAAATCGTTTTCATAGCAATTTTATCCAATTTCGCTTCTAATTCATTGGATTTAGTCACAAAATATTGGGAAGAAACAATTGTTTTCTGTTCCTCCTCATACCTGATGATGACTGGGATTGAGCCTTTATACTGGTCTAAAATACGTGTCATTTCTTGATCCGAGTCATGATTTTTCACCTGAATCCAAAAGCGCTCAGCAACTGCTTCTCTTATTTCTTGTGCAATCATTTGCAGACGACCGTCACGTGATTGGATTTTTCCTTTTATATAGTAGAAGGCTCCTTCTCTTACTTCCTGTCCAACCTGTCGATATAAATCTGAAAAGAGGGTAACATCCAATTTTTTCTTACTGTCATCCACCTGTAAGAAAGCCATATTTTCACCTTTTTTGGTACGAATTACTTTTATCTTCTGAACTTCAACCAAGATAATAGCATAGCTATTTTCTAACAAATTACTAATAGGAGTAATCGGATAAATAGCCTTGCTTAAAATAGCTTGTAGTGGATGTTTGCTAACGCCTACTCCTAGAAACTCTTGTTCCATGTAGAATTTTTCTTGCTCCGTCCAGTCCTCCGAATCTTGCCAACTATAAATGCTCTCTCCAAATAAGCTTCCTAATACTTTCACAAATTCAAATAGATTAGCTAAATTATTGAATACTTTTTGACGATTTTTTTCAAATGAATCGAAAAGACCAACTTTTACCAAAGGTTCCAGCAAAGGAAGTTTCAAATAATTCTCAGGTAGTTTAGCTAAAAAATCTTCAATATTAGAATAAGGTCTATGTTCAATAATCCAAAGCGCCAAATCCTTGCTGAGCCCCTTAATCGATTTCAAACCTAGATAGATAGACTTGTTGGCAATTTTATCGTGATAGGGAATAGTATTGATGGACAATGGGGCTACTTCAAAACCTGCTTCTAAGGCATCTGTTACATAATCACTATTGGCAGAATTCAACATGACCTGATAAAAAATAGCTGGATAATGTGTTTTGAAATAAGCCAACTGGAAAGCCAAAGCTGAGTAAGCATAGGCGTGAGATCTATTAAATCCATAACCTGCAAACTTCTCCATAACATCAAAAACCTGCTCTGCTTTTTCCGCAGTATGACCAGCTTCTATGGAACCTTGAATAAAGGAAGTCCTCATCTCATGCATAGCAGAGGCATCCTTTTTCCCCATAGCTCGACGCAAAATATCGGCCTTCCCAAGACTAAATCCAGCAAATCGCTGAGCAACCTGCATAACCTGCTCCTGATAGAGCATAATGCCATAAGTTGGAGCCAAAATATCCTCCAGTGCTGAATCTAGAACAGTCACTTCTTCCTGCCCATGCTTTCTTGACACAAAATTATTGATGTAGTCACTTGCACCTGGTCGATTTAGAGAAGTAGTTGCTACGACATCTTCAAAACAGACTGGCTGCACACGCTTGAGTAGGCGAATAGCACCAGGTTGTTCAAATTGAAAGATACCTTTTGTATTGCCAGAAGCAAAAAGAGCTAACGTTTCTTTGTCTTCCAAATCGATTTCTTCTATTTTCAAGTGAATGCCTTCTGTTTCAGCAAGCAACTCTTGCATTTTCTGGACAAAGGTCAAATTTCGTAGCCCCAGAAAATCCATCTTCAAAAGTCCACTCGCTTCGACTCCATGAGCATCATATTGAGTCAGTGGAATTTCGTCACCATGCTTTAGAGGGATGTAATTGGTCAAATCTTGGTCACTGATTACAACACCAGCCGCATGGACAGAGGTTTGTCTTGGATATCCCTCAATCTTGCAGGCAATTTCAAAAGCTTTTTGGTATTCTAACTTACTATTGATTTGCTGACGAAACTGGAGGTTACCTTCATAGGCTGACTTAAGATTATCACGAAAACTGATTTTCTTGGTAATTGCAGATAATTCATACTCTGGCACACCAAAGCGCTTCAAGACATCTCGCAAAGCTTGTTTGGCACCAAAGGTTGAAAAAGTAACGATTTGAGCCGCATGTTTACTGCCGTATTTATTACCAACATATCTGATAAAATCTGGACGATAAATATCTGGGATATCAATATCAATATCAGGCATAGTATAGCGTTCACGATTGAGGAAGCGTTCAAAAATCAGATTCTTCTCCACCGGGTCAATCCCTGTAATATCTAAGGCATAAGAAACCAAGCTGCCTACTGCAGAACCCCGTCCCATTCCCATATAATAGCCATTCGAACGTCCAAAACGCAATAAATCCCAAACAACCAAGAAATAATCATCAAAGCCCATATCATGAATAACAGCCAATTCTTGGTCTAGACGGTCTTGATATTCTTTACCAGTTAACCCCTTCTGAGCAAGCCCCAATTCAGCACGTTCTCTCAATTCTTCTACTGCTGGCCTTGCTGGATTAAAACGAGGCAATTTTAGACTAGTATCCAAGTCGTAAGAAATGCCTGAAATCAGCTTTTCTAAGTTTTCCAAGGTTTGAGGAAAACGTTCTTGGAATAGTTTCTCTAAAGAACTTGCTGATATAAAAACATCTTGTCTCGAACGCAAGGGAACTTCTCTGAGCGGTATATTTTCTTTAATCGCTGTTAATACTTGAAGAACTTCTCTATCCTTACTTTCAAATGTATTGACCCGATACAATGGCAAAATAGGATGGTGAAATTCGCTGGCCAGTGTTTCTGGGTAAACCCCTATATAGTAATCACAGCCTAGATTTAACAACCCAAGTTCTTCAAAATAAGGCACAATTACAGCAATATCTTCAAGATACTGAGACAGAACCGACCAAGTTTTCTCCCCCTGCATCTTAGCTGTTGAAAGTTTCATCAACTGCTGGTAGCCCACACTAGATAGAGCTAAAAAGCGCAGATTTACATCTTTATCATCTACAAGGACATTCATTTCAAGCCCTAACAAAGGATGAATTCCATATTTTTTTGTAATCTCTAGAAAGTCAAAAGTCCCATAAAGATTGTCAATATCCATCATAGCCAGATGAGTGTATCCATAGTCTTTTGCTACTCTCACATACTTGTCGATTGAAATGACACTCTCCATAAAACTATAGACTGTTTTTGTATCTAGTTGTGCGATCAATTTACACTTCTCCTCTATCGTTCTCACTATATTATACCATTTTCTTAAAATTTCTATTACTATTACTGATGCTTTAATATCTAGTAGCTCAAATCATAGTTAATTAGACAATCCTTGTCTGATTTCCAACAGCACCACTAATATTTTTGTATTTAAGCTTATCATTTTACATGTTTATTTTATAAGTACTTATTTTTATTTATTATAATTTCTGTTAATTTTTATAGTTTCTTTTCTCTCTATTTTTTGATATAATAACCTTAATATATTTCGTAAATAGGAGGTCTTATGCGTTTTAATCAATACAGCTATCTTAAAACTTCATCAACGCAGGCCCTGAATGATTTAGTTTCTTTAGGTTTCAACCTAAAACCTACTGATTCAGAAAAAAAGCAATTTGAGGACTTTATTCGTAAAATTTATTTCACATATCAAAATACAGATTATCCCTTGTCTATACTTTCTTCAGATAAAAAAACTGACTTACTGACATTTTTTCAGTCAGACAAAGAACTGACTGCAGATATTTTCTATACTGTAGTCTTTCAGCTCTTAGGTTTTTCTTATTTGATTGACTTTGAAGACAGTGAAGCTTTTCGTAAAGAGACTGGATTTCCTATTGTATATGGTGACTTGATTGAAAATCTCTATCAGTTACTCAATACTCGCACCAAAAAGGGGAATACTCTTATCGACCAACTTGTCAGTGACGGTCTTATTCCTGAGGATAATGACTATCACTACTTTAACGGCAAGAGTTTGGCTACCTTTTCTAGCCATGATGCCATTCGAGAAGTCGTTTACGTTGAGACTCGTGTCGATACTGACCGAAAAGGGCTACCAGACTTAGTCAAGGTCAGCATTATTCGTCCTCGTTATGACGGGCAAATCCCTGCTATCATGACAGCTAGTCCCTATCATCAGGGAACCAATGACAAGGCCAGCGATAAGGCTCTCTACAAGATGGAAGGCGAGCTTGAGGTTAAGTCTGCTCACAAGATTGAGCTAGAGGAACCTCAACTAAATCTCGTCCAACCTCATGGCCAAGCTAAGCTTGTGTCAGAAGCTGAAGAAAAGCTGACGCATATCAACGCTAGCTATACACTCAACGACTACTTCCTTCCACGAGGGTTTGCTAATCTCTATGTCTCAGGTGTTGGTACCAAAGACTCCACAGGTTTCATGACTAATGGAGACTACCAACAAATCGAGGCCTATAAAAATGTCATTGATTGGCTCAACGGTCGTTGTCGTGCCTTTACTGACCACACGCGCCAACGTCAAGTCAAGGCTGACTGGTCAAACGGGAAAGTTGCCACTACTGGACTTTCCTATCTAGGTACCATGTCCAATGGTTTAGCAACTACAGGTGTAGATGGTTTAGAAGTGATCATTGCCGAGGCTGGCATTTCATCTTGGTACAACTATTACCGTGAAAACGGTCTGGTAACTAGCCCAGGTGGCTATCCAGGTGAGGACTTTGACTCCCTTGCTGAGTTAACCTACTCTCGTAATCTCTTGGCTGGCGACTTTATTCGTGGTAATGAAGCTCACCAAGCTGATTTAGAAAAAGTAAAAGAGCAACTGGATCGCAAATCTGGCGACTATAACCAGTTTTGGCATGATCGCAACTATCTGCTCAATGCCCATAATGTAAAAGCAGAGGTTGTCTTTACCCACGGTTCACAGGATTGGAATGTCAAACCACTTCATGTTTATCAGATGTTTCACGCCCTTCCTGCTAATATAAACAAACATCTCTTTTTCCATAATGGTGCCCATGTTTATATGAATAACTGGCAGTCCATTGACTTCCGTGAGTCTATAAATGCCTTACTGACTAAGAAATTACTGGAACAGGAAACAGATTATCAGCTTCCGACTGTTGTCTGGCAGGACAATACCGCTCCTCAGACTTGGCTATCACTTGATACCTTCGGTGAGCAAGAAAACTTTGAAACCTTCGCACTTGGTCAAGAAGAGCAAGTTATTCAAAACCAGTACTCAGATAAGGATTTTGAGCGTTATGGTAAGACTTACCAGACCTTCAATACAGAACTCTATCAAGGGAAAGTCAATCAGATTACTATTGACCTTCCTGTAACCAAAGATCTTCACTTGAACGGTCGTGCCCAACTCAATCTTCGTATCAAATCCAGTACAAATAAGGGGCTCTTATCTGCCCAACTGCTAGAATTTGGACAGAAAAAATACCTACAACCTTATCCAGCTGTATTAAGTTCTAGAACCATTGATAATGGTCGCTACCGTATGTTGGAAAATCTCTGTGAATTGCTATTTCGTGAAAATGAACAACGAGTCGTTACAAAAGGCTACCTCAATTTACAGAATAGAAATGATTTACTGTTAGTAGAAGATATTACTGCAGATGAATGGATGGATATCCAGTTTGAACTGCAACCGACTATTTACAAGTTAAAAGAAGGAGACACTCTCCGTTTAGTCCTCTATACTACTGACTTTGAAATCACCATACGTGACAACACCGCTTACCACCTGACTGTTGATCTTGAACAGTCTACTCTTATCCTACCTTGTCAAAAGGTATAATATATCAGAATTTCAATATGGAAGATTTCCACTTGAACAGTCTAAGGAAACATAAACTTAGTATCAAATTCACTCTCAAAGAAGGACTTGTGATAAGCCCATAACTGGAGTTTGAACAAAAGATACCGCCCCATAACCAACATGTGTGACCCTCTATCATACACGCTACCACACCACATGTTGGTCAATCTCTGTGAATTGACATTTAGTATAAATTCACAACAAGCCGTGACAAAATGCTACCCTAATTGAATGATTCACTGTTAGTAGAGAACAACCATGCTGATGAAGGAATAGACAGCCAATTCATCTACACCCAACTAGTGACAAGTAAAAAGAAGGAGACTCACTACGTATCGTTCTAAATTACTACTGACTTTGAAATCTTCATACGTGACAATACCGCTTACCACCCGACTGACGATCTCGTTCAGTCCACGCTTTCTGTACCTAGTACAAGGAGTAACATTTTATGAATAAATCTGAACACCGACACCAACTCATACGAGCTCTTGTAACGAAAAACAAGATTCATACTCAAGCTGAGCTACAAGCTCTTCTTGCCGATAACGACATTCAAGTTACACAAGCTACACTTTCGAGAGATATTAAAAGTATGAACCTCTCAAAAGTACGCGAAGAAGACAACTCTTACTACGTGCTCAATACAGGTTCAATCTCAAAATGGGAAAAACGTCTCGAAATTTACATGGAAGATGCTCTTGTCTTGATGCGCCCCGTTCAACACCAAGTCCTACTAAAAACCCTTCCTGGACTCGCTCAATCCTTTGGTTCTATCATTGATGCTTTGAGCTTCCCTGACGCTATCGCTACCCTCTGTGGTGATGATGTCTGCCTTGTCATCTGTGAAGATGCGGAAGCTGCCCAAAAGTGTTTTGAAGAACTGAAAAAATTCGCCCCTCCGTTTTTCTTTGAAGAATAACAAAATTCCGTGTCTGATGTGGCACGGAATTTTGTTATATTCTTTACTGAGATGGATTTTCTTTTTTAGTTCGTGCTAATCTCAGGGCACGATTTGGATTGAGACGATTAAATAGTTCTTCCAATTTCTTTTCATTCCAAAGGTCTGCGGCGGAAACGAAATTTCCATCCGCATCTCGGAAAGATATCGGTTTATCTCCCATACCAGTCTCCTAGTCTACAAATTCAAACTCAAACTTACCAATGCGGACCAAGTCACCATCTTTAGCTCCACGCGCACGAAGGGCTTCATCAACCCCCATACCACGAAGCTGGCGAGCAAATTTCATGACTGATTCGTCACGATCAAAGTTGGTCATATTAAAGAGTTTCATCAGTTTTTCACCAGAAAGTACCCATGTCGCATCGTCATCACGACTAATTTCAAAGGCTTTTTCTTCTTCGTCAAATCCATAGTAAGCTTCTTCTTCCATATCGGACTCGTCGTAAAGTAAGAATTCTGGTGTCTTGTCTAACAATTCAGCTGTAGCATCCAAGAGCGTTGCCAGACCTTGCTTGGTCAATCCAGAAATTGGGAAGATAGCTGGTAGCTCTTCAAATTCATCGTAGTTTTCAGCCAATTTTTTCTTAAATTCTTCAAGATTTTCCTGACTCTCAGGCATATCCATCTTATTGGCTACAATAATCTGTGGACGCTCCATGAGACGAAGATTGTATGACTCCAACTCCTTATTGATAGCTAGGTAGTCCTCATAAGGATCACGTCCTTCGCTAGCTGACATATCAATAATATGAAGGATGACACGGGTACGCTCAATGTGACGGAGGAACTGAGTTCCCAAACCGACACCCTGACTAGCACCTTCAATCAAACCTGGTAAATCAGCTACTGCAAATGATTCTCCTGATTGGGTACGAACCATTCCTAGATTTGGCACAATAGTTGTAAAATGGTAGGCACCGATTTTTGGTTTAGCAGATGTGATAACACTTAAAAGTGTTGATTTCCCTACAGATGGGAAACCTACTAAACCGACATCCGCAAGGATTTTAAGTTCCAATTGTAACTCACGTTCCTGACCTGGTTCTCCATTTTCAGAGATTTCAGGTGCAGGATTTTTCGGTGTCGCAAAGCGGATATTTCCACGTCCACCGCGACCTCCGTGGGCTACAATAAATTCTTGCCCGTGTTCAATCAAATCTGTCAAGACCTTGCCAGTCTCGGCATCACGAACAGTCGTTCCTTGTGGTACTCGAACTCTAAGATCCTCAGCCCCACGCCCATGCATCCCTTTGGTCATTCCTTTCTCACCAGAATCAGCCTTGAAATGGCGATTATAGCGGAAATCCATCAAGGTACGTAGACCTTCGTCTACAACGAAGACCACATTACCTCCACGTCCACCATCACCACCCCAAGGACCGCCATTAGGGACATATTTTTCACGGCGAAAGGCAACCATACCATCGCCACCATTACCAGCCTTGACCTTAATCTTGGCTGTATCTAAAAACATACTCATTTTTTCTTCTCACTTTAAAAAAGGGCTGGGAAATCCCCCAGTCAATAAATGTGCTCTAGTAGAAATTAGATTAAAACTTAAAATCTACTAAAAGCACCAAGAGCTGTGGCAAAAATCCCTGCCAAAGTTACAAACAACATTATTAGCACAACAATCAGTGTTAATTTTTCAAACATTGTTTTTTTACGTTTTCCATTATCTCCAAATGCCATTATTTTCTCCTTTTACTTTAATTTTTCTAATATTCTGTTGAAACTGGTGCAATTATCCATAAAATAATATAAGCTACAACTCCTGCCCCATAACAAAATGCAAGAACACCCCATATTACACGAACAATAGTCGGATCAATATCAAAATAATTTGCGACTCCAGCACATACTCCAGCAATTTTTTGATCACTACCACTTCTCATCAATTGTTTTTTCATAGCTTTGCCTCTTTCTATTCTTCATGGTCTTTCCAATAATCTCTGATGCTGATTAACTGCGTTTTTGAAGCCTTCAGCATGCGTCTAGAGCCTTTTACGGGCACAGCAACCACCTGTTGTGGTAAATACAAAACTGTCTTAAAGATACGCTGGCTGACCGTATCATCTTTGGCTAAATCTTTCTGGAAATTATTTGAAATAATAGCATCCAGATAGAATTCATGCACCCGTTTTCCAAAATTCTCAGCTGAAATCTCATATAATTTCTCTGATAAGGTATGCTCATCCATATCTGGCGTTGCAATCAGAGCTTCTAAAATAGCTCCAGCTAAATCATGTTCTCCATAGTACAAGGTTCCAAACATCTTGTCATTGATCAGATTGTCCAGATAAGGATTTCCATGTGCAATGACAGGCGTCCCACTAGCCAAACTTTCCAAGTATGTCAAACCTTGCGTTTCACTTGTCGATGCCGAGATGAAGAAATCTGCCGCCTTATAGTAAAGAGCTGTCTCACTGGGAGCAATCATCCCTGTAAAGATGACCGAGTCTTGAATCTCTAGTTTCTGGGCTTGCTCTTTAAGGTCATCCAGATAAGGACCATCCCCAGCTACCACCAGTTTAACCCTCTCCTCTTCTTTCAGAACTTCTGCAAAGGCTACTAATACTGCTTGAATATTTTTTTCATAGGAAATTCTGGAAAGACTAAGCAACATCTTTTCATCATCTTGAATCCCTAATTTACTACGTAGTTCTTTTAGATTTTCTTGCTTGATTTCTGGACGCTCAAACTTGGCTAATTCAATCCCTGTAGGAATAACACGTTTTTCAACCTTGACTTTATAGTCAGATAGCAAGTCTCGGACAATCTCACTCGGGCAAATCACCCCATCCACATCATGCAGGAAACCTCTTACTAAGTACTTGACCATACTAGGACGAATCAACATCCCCTTAGCAATATAATGCACGTAGTCTTCGTATTGGGTGTGATAGGTATGGATGACTGGAATCTTCAATTCACGCGCAATCCAAATCCCCAACAGACCAAGAGAAAATTCTGTCTGAGTATGGATAATATCTAGCTGATACTGCTTGGCAATTTCAAGCGCCTTGCTAAAACCTCGGTAGGCAAAGCGACGATCCTTAAAAGCAAAGAAGGGAACACTTGGAATGCGGATAATTTGCCAATCTTCATAACGATTGACATCCTTATCTGTCGTCGTAAAGATAAAAACAGCGTGTCCCTGCTTTTCAAGTTCGGTTTTCAAGGTTCGAATACTGGTCGCAACACCTGAAACCTGAGGAAAATAGGTATCTGTAAATAAACCAATTCGCATAGATTACCTCACTTTTTACTTTCTCCCTAAAGCGGCTTGTTTCTCATAAAAGTCCAACCAGATTTGCAACAGATGCTCTTCAGAATACTCTCTAGAAATATTCTTAGCCTTTTCTTTAAGATCTTTTAAGGCAGCAGGATTTGCTTGATATTCCAAAATAGCCTCTTTCATCTCTTCTCTATCTGCTGTCGCCCGATAATTTCCCTCTAAAATTACCTTATAGAGATCCAAATCACGCAACATAATAGGAGCTTCACAACTGGCAGCCTCTAAAATCGTCATCGGAAAGAGCTCATTATAACTAGGAAGCAAGAAAAGATCCGCTAGGGCATACAACTCGCGCATCCGCTCTGGTGAGACAATTCCTGGAAAAATCAAATTTTTAGTGGGATTCTCCATAATTTTCTTGTAGCGCTCATAACCATCTGTCATGCCA
The DNA here is from genome assembly GCA_905221245.1 of bacterium. Classification (GTDB taxonomy): domain Bacteria; phylum Bacillota; class Bacilli; order Lactobacillales; family Streptococcaceae; genus Streptococcus. The sequence continues at coordinate 86,017 of CAJNCK010000002.1, read as the reverse complement.
CCAAAAGAGAAACCACCTGCCCAGATAAAGGTAATTTGAGGCAATTCCTCAGCCAGACGGATAAAGTCATCAATCCCTTTGCGTTTCTGAACCTGACCAGCTCCTACTACGATAAACTGATTGTCACTAAGACCTAGCTCTGTTCGCAATCTGACTACTTCTTCTTGCGGAAGAGGATGCCATTTTTCCTTGTTGACAAAGTTAGGGATATAGGTCACTTTTTCACGTGGAATACCAGCTGCCACCAAATCCTCAATAAACATAGGATTGACCACCACCAAGTGCTCCATCCGGTTGTAAAAAGAAAATACATAGCGTTTCACAATTCCCTTTAAGAAAAATGGAATTTTCAAACTCCCCTCAAGTGTATCAGGTAAGAAATGCACATAGCCAATTTTCCTTCCTGAGCGTTTCTTTTGGAATGTTGATAAATAATAAGGGAAATCAATTGTATGAAAGTGAGTCACATCTGCCTCTATTGGAAGATTTTCTGTAACAATCAATTGGTCCTTGGCATCACGGTGAAGAAGACGAACTAATTCACGGTAAGCACCTGAAACTCCTTGTCCTGCTACTTTCTCACTTGAACTCAACATATTGATGCGTAATTTCTTTTTTTCCATAACTACTATTATATCATTTTCTTTGAATAAAATCAGCAAAAGAAAGGAGAGACTAGAGGAAAAGAGGGGGAAATTTCCTCGCTTTTCCAATAATCTCTCACATGTTTTTATAGGTTTACTTAATGCCTAGGGCAATGCGGGCATAGCGACTCATTTTTTCAACAGTCCAGGCTGGATACCAGACTAATTTAACCTCAGTATCCGTTACTTCTGGCACCTCTGTCATGGCATCATAAATCTGGTCCGTCAAAAGGTCAGCTAGGGGACAACCCATAGTTGTCAAAGTCATATCAATCTCTGTTTGCCCTGTGTCGCCATCGAAACGAATCTCATAAATCAAACCAAGATTAACAATATCGATTCCCAACTCAGGGTCGATGACTTCTTCCAAGGCTGTTAAAATGCGTGTTTTGATATTCTCAATTTGCTCTTCTGTATAAGCCATATTTATCCTCACTCTTAGTCTTCAATAAAATCACGAAGCGGTTTGCTGCGACTTGGTTGACGTAGCTTTCTCAAAGCCTTGGCTTCAATCTGACGGATACGCTCACGGGTTACGTTAAAGACTTTCCCCACATCTTCAAGGGTGCGCATTTTCCCATCATCTAACCCAAAACGTAGACGCAAAACATTTTCTTCACGGTCTGTAAGAGTATCCAAAACCTCATCCAACTGCTCACGCAAGACGATACGAGTCGTATAATCCACTGGATTTTCAATCACTTCATCTTCGATAAAGTCCCCAAGGTGACTATCATCCTCTTCACCGATTGGAGTTTCAAGGGATACCGGTTCTTGAGCAATCTTCAAGATTTCACGAACCTTATCAGGTGTCATATCCATACGTTCAGCGATTTGTTCTGGTGTTGGATCTTGTCCCAATTCTTGAAGGAGATTACGTTGTTCACGAACCAGTTTATTGATGGTTTCAACCATATGAACTGGGATACGGATGGTACGAGCTTGATCTGCAATAGCACGAGTGATAGCCTGACGAATCCACCAAGTTGCGTAAGTTGAAAACTTGAACCCTTTAGAATAGTCAAACTTGTCAACCGCCTTCATCAAGCCCATGTTCCCTTCTTGAATCAAGTCAAGGAACTGCATACCACGACCAACATAGCGTTTGGCGATGGAAACAACCAAACGAAGGTTGGCTTCCGCAAGGCGTTGTTTAGCTTCGATATCGCCAGCTTCAACAGCCAGTGCCAACTCTTTTTCCTCTTCATTGGTCAAGAGAGGAACGACCCCGATTTCTTTCAAATACATACGGACAGGGTCGTTGACCTTAGCCGAAGTTGACCCAATCAAGTCCTCATCGCTGAGTTCTGGTTCTTCTTCAGCACTAAGAACACGTGCACTTGGATTTCCTTCGTTATCTGTGATAGAAATCCCTGCATCTTGAATCCGTTGCAAGAGATCTTCAATCCCATCAGCGTCCAAGGTAAAAGGAAGGACAAGACTAGCATTGATTTCATCGTCTGTTGCTGTCCCTTTTTGCTTATGATTACGGATAAATTCTGCTACTTGTACGTCAAATGTTGTTACTTCTTTTTGTTTTGTTGCCATTATTACTCCATTCTTCTCTTTTGGGAAATTAAACGTTCCAATTCTTCTAAGGCTGTGTCTGTATCTCCTACATGGCTAGCTTCCTGCACCTTCTTTTTGATTCTCATATTGTCCTGATTCAAGAGAGCCCTGTTTCGAGTCATTTCTACTTCACTAAGTTCCTGCGGCGACATCTCAGCAGGTAAATCCTGAGCTAAGACTTGATACCAGGCTCTTTCAACTTCCTCTGTCTGTTCTGCTAGAACTTCTGAAGGAAGACTGCCATACTGACCAAGCAAGTCATATAAGACCTGAAATTCAGGTGTGTCAAATGCAAAGTCTTCCCGCAAACGGTAATCATTCAAAACAAGAGGAGATTCCATCATTCGATAAAGTAGATGAGCTTCTGCCCTCATAATAGCCGATAACTGCTTGGTGACAGGCATGGTGATTGGCGTCGGTCTGGAAATCCCTTCCATGCGATTCTGCCTTTGCGCCTGACGACTCTCATTAACAATCTGCTCAATCTGGGCATAATCAAAGGATGCCAGACTGTCAGTTAAAACATGAATATAGCTGTTTTGAGCAGTGATGGACTTTTCTTGAACAATCAAGGGAGCTATTTTTTCAATAAACTCAATCTGAGCCTGCAGATTTTCAGTATTTTCAGGCTTATACTGATGAATGTAAAACTCAATCGGACTAATACGAGTTTGCGTCAATAGATAGGCTAAGTCTTCTGGTCCATTTTTTTGTAGATACTCATCTGGATCCAAGTTATCAGGCATGCTGACAATCTGCACAGGCATATCACCAATTTCGTCCAGCGCTTTCAATGTCGCAGCTTGGCCAGCCTTATCGCCATCGTAAACAAGAACCAACTTCTTGGTTAGCCTTTTCAGATGCTCAACATGCCCACGACTCAAGGCTGTTCCCATAGATGCGACAGCGTTTTCGATTCCAGCCCGATAGGCTGCAATAACATCCATGAATCCTTCCATCAGGTAAATCTCACTGGCTTTCCCAGAAGATTTTTTAGCCCTATCCATATGATATAATTCGTAACTTTTGTTAAAAATTGCAGTCGATCTGCTATTTTTATACTTAGAAGTTTGTGAATCCGTTTTCTGCCAGATACGACCTGAGAAGGCAATGACCTTTCCCTGATCATTGGTCAAGGGAAACATGATGCGATTGTGAAAGGTGTCTACAAATTGATTTGCATCCGAGAGATAAAACAGTCCTGAATCTAGGAAATCCTCTTCACGATACTGAGCAGACAAACGTTGATAGAGATAATTTCGTTCTGGAGGTGCTAAACCAATCCGAAAATGCTTGAGCACTTCATCTGTCAAACCACGCTGATAAAGGTAGTTTCTAGCCTCTTCCCCCATGGTCGTTGTCATAAGAATAGCATGATAAAATTTGGCAGCATCTTCGTGCATATCATAAAGAGCTTGGTGGGGTGAAGCTGGCTTCTGCTCACTATAAAGCGGTTTTTCCACCTCTATCCCAACACGCTGACCTAAGATTTGGACAGCCTCCATAAAGGGAACCCCTTGGTACTCCTCGATGAATTTAAAGACATCACCTGAGCGACCACAACCAAAACAGTGGTAAAACTGCTTGTCCTCTACAACGTTAAAAGAAGGTGTTTTTTCACCATGAAAAGGACAGAGCCCTAGATAGTTCCGTCCTGCCTTTTGTAAAGAAATCACATCCCCTATGACTTCCACAATGTTGGCATTGTTTTTGATTTCTTCAATGACTTGTTTGTCAACCATACACAATACCTCCATGTTATCATAGTTTACTTTATATAGTATACTTTATTTCAGAAAAAAAGTAAACCATTTCACTCATTTTCCCTACTTTATTCAAAGAGTTGATAATAATCAGAGATTTTCATTTTTGCTTTTTCTTCTTGTTTCAAATCTTGGATAATTCGTCCTTCTTTCATGACAATTAAACGATTGCCATATTTGAGAGCATCTTCCATATGGTGGGTAATCATAAGCGCTGTCAGCTGATCTTTCTTGACAAATTCATCCGTCAATTCCATCAAAGCGACACTTGTCTTTGGATCAAGGGCTGCAGTATGCTCGTCTAACAAGAGTAATTCAGGGCGCTTCAAGGTTGCCATCAAGAGACTCAAAGCCTGTCTTTGTCCACCTGATAAGAACTCAATCGGTGTATTCAAGTGTTTCTCAAGACCATTTCCTACTTTTTCAATGGTAGCCTGAAACTCATCCTTATAGCTAGCCAGACGTCTCGGAAACAATCCACGCTTTTCACCACGAAACTTGGCAATCAAGAGATTCTCTGCCACTGTCATACGAGGAGCTGTCCCCATCTTGGGATCTTGGAAGACACGAGACAGATACTTAGCGCGCTTCTCTGGTGAAAACTTAGTAACATCCTCACCTAAAATACGGATAGTTCCACTGGTTAGTGATAAAGTTCCAGCAATGGTGTTAAAGAGAGTCGATTTCCCAGCACCATTTCCACCTAAAATCGTGATAAAGTCCTGTTCAAAAATTTCTAAGGAAACATCATTTAAAATAATCTTTTCTTCATCAAAGCCATTTTTAACGATTTTGGTTGCATTTTTTAATTCTACAATAGCTGTCATTTACTTAACTTGGCTCCTTTCAAGATGGTTTGCTTAAATGTTGGAATCATGAGGCAGATTGCTAAAATCACGGCGCTGTACAAACGAAGGTAACTTGTATTAAAGCCAAGCGCAATAACTGCCCACACTAAGAATTGATAGGCAATAGAACCTACAACGATGGTAACCAGACGTTCTGCTAAGCTCAAACTCTTAAAGATAACTTCTCCAATAATCAAACTTGCAAGCCCCACAACGATAACCCCGATTCCTCGAGATACATCGGCATACCCTTCTTGCTGGGCAATGAGAGCTCCTGCAAGGGAAATCACACCATTTGATAAGACCAAGCCCATGAGCTCCATGCGCCCAGTATGAATCCCGAAACTTCTAGCCATATCAGGATTGTCACCTGTAGCAATATAGGCTTGTCCGAGTTTGGTGTCCAAGAAAAAGAGCATGAGAGCAATGACAAGACTGACAAAGATAAGACCTGTCAAGAGTTGGTTCAAGTCTGAATCAAAAGGCAAGACATCCTGAATTTGCTTGGTTCCAAGCAATCCTAAATTTGCACGTCCCATAATCAAGAGCATGATAGAGTGACAAGAAGTCATCACCAAAATCCCTGAGAGCAAGGTTGGGATCTTCCCTTTTGTATAAAGAAGGCCTGCTGCCATTCCAGCCAAACAACCTGCTCCTACAGCAACAAGAGTCGCTAAAAATGGGTTCACGCCTTTCGTTATCAGAGTAACAGCAACAGCTCCCCCAAGAGGGAAGGAACCTTCTGTCGTCATATCTGGAAAGTTTAAAATCCTAAATGTCATAAAGATTCCCAGACCTAAAATAGCCCAGACAAATCCTTGAGAAATAATAGATAATATCATCTGTTTCTTAACCTTTTCTATATGATTTTTATTGTAAAAAATTGGAGGAGATGTCCCAAACTCCTCCATTGTAGATTATTCAATCACTTGCCCTGCTTCTTTTAGAACAGATTCAGGAATCGTAATACCTAATTCTTGTGCCAATTTTTTATTAATCACTGACTTACCAGTTGAAAAGACATTAACTGGAGTATCAGCTGGTTTAGCACCTTTCAAGACTTCCGCAATCATTTTACCAGTTGCCACACCAAGGTCGTGTTGGTCAACTACAACTGATGCCAAACCACCAGCTTCTACCATGGCAGTTGCACTTGGGTAGATTGGTTTTTTAGCTGATTGGTTGCTTGATACAACAGTTGAGAAGGCTGAAGCAATTGTGTTATCAATTGGAACCCAGATAGCATCGACCTTGCTAGTCATAACGTTAACTGTTGAAGCAATTTCATTTGTTGAAGGAACTGCAAATGTTTCCACTGTCAAACCTGCTTTTTCAGCATAAGCCTTAAATTCTTCTACCTGTGTTTTTGAATTGTCTTCGCTGCTTGAGTAAAGAGCTCCAATTGTTTTCACATTTGGTGTCAAAGCTTTGATGAGTTCAACTTGTTGTTGAGCTGGGTTGTGGTCAGATACCCCTGTAATGTTGCCACCTGGTTTTTTCAAATCTTTGACCAAGTTAGCTCCGATTGGGTCTGTAATAGCGGCCATGATAACCGGTAGATCTTTTGTGGCACTAGCCAAACCTTGAGCAGCTGGTGTTGCAATACCAACCACAAGGTCATTCCCATTTGCAACCAATTGTTTACTCATTGTCGCAACCTTACTTTGGTCACCTTCTGAGTTCATAAAATCGATTTTAACTTGATCATCTTTATATCCTTCTTCTGCAAGTCCATCTTGGATCCCTTTATAAATCAAATCAAGAGATGGATGGCTCACAAACTGAAGAACACCAACTTTGGCAACTTTCTTCTCATTCTTAGCTTCTGGTTTATTCATTGAAGAATAAATCAAGCTTCCTGCTACTAAGACTGCTAAGGCAGCGATAATTCCAATTAAACGTTTATTTTTCATTCTATTTCTCCTTTTTATTCCTTTAAAATACTTCACTTATCTAATACTCTTCGAAAATCTCTTCAAACCACGTCAGCGTCGCCTTACCGTACTCAAGTACAGTTTGCGACTAGCTTCCTAGTTTGCTTTTTGATTTTCATTGAGTATAAACAAGTGACGCCATCGTTTTCTTTCCATACTAACCTCCATCAAAAAAGTCCTCACACAAAAAACTTGTGTGAGGACGTCGATGCGCGGTACCACCTCAATTATAGGAAATTTCCCTATCACTCTGTCTCGCAACAACGAGATGCACTGTAAGGTGTGCTCACCGAATTTTTATGATTTCAAATTCTAAATAACATTCAGCCCAATTTTCATCATCATCACTTATCTGTTTTCAGCTACCACAGACTCTCTAAAAAGTTTGTATGACTACTTTTCTGAATGGTTAAATTATATCATTTTTCAACTACTTGTCAAGACTCTTTGAGAATTTTTTTGAAATATTCAAAAACTTCCCCTATGGAAAAGAGGAAGCTTGATAGGTATCAGCCTGAATTACGCAATCCTGTCGCAATTCCGTTGATGGTTGTATGGATTAATTTTTCTTGATCGCTTGATAATTCTCCACGACGTTGACGTTTAATCAACTCCAACTGGATATAGTTGAGAATATTAAAGTAAGGCATACGGTAATCCAAACTTGCTTTTAGATATGGATTTTCAGCCAAGAGTTCATCGTAGCCTTCGATAGCCAAGATAACTTCCTTGGTAACTTGCCATTCATTTAGAATAGTCTCATAAATTGCTTTTACTTGATCATCTTCACAAAGTTTGGCATATTCAAAAGCAATATTCATATTTGATTTTGACAAGACCATATCAACATTTGAAAGAAGTGACTGGAAGAAAGGCCAATTTTGGTACATATCTCGTAGGATAGCGATATTCTCTGGATTTTTATCAATAAATTCTTTGAAGCTTGAACCAACTCCATACCAGCCAGGGAACATGACACGACTTTGCGACCATGAGAATACCCAAGGGATAGCACGTAAACCACCGATTTCAGTGATCGTCTTACGAGCGGCTGGACGAGAACCAATATTAAAGCTTGAAATAGCCTTGATTGGACTTGACTCAAAGAAATAATCATAGAAATGGTCATTACCAAAGACTAAATCACGGTAGATATCGTAACTACGGTCCACCACTTGATCCATAATGGCTTCATATCGATTGGATGTATTGGTATCACTCTTCTTCTGAGTAATCATACGGTTAATGGCTGCAGATACTAGCATTTCAAGGTTATAGTAGGCAGCATCTTTATTACCGTATTTATTGCCAATTACTTCACCCTGCTCCGTCAAACGGATACGATCCTTGATTGACTTGAGTGGTTGAGATGTGATAGCTTCATAAGTTGGTCCCCCACCACGACCAACAGTACCACCACGGCCATGGAAGAAGGTAACCTTCACGCCAAATTCATCTCCAATAGCAGTCAATTGTTGTTGAGCCTTGTAGAGGGTCCAACATGATGAAAGATAACCACCATCTTTATTACTATCAGAGTAGCCAAGCATGATTTCTTGGTAGTTATTGCGCGAAGCAATCCATTTCTTGGCAAGAGGAAGAGAAAGGTACTCTCTCATAGTTTCTTCTGAGTGGTCCAAGTCCTCAATTGTTTCAAAGAGAGGAACGATTTGGACGCGAGCTCTTTCTTTATCAACTAGCCCTACTTCTTTTAGCAAGATAGCCAATTCCAACATGTCTGATACGCTGGTTGCATGTGAAATGATGGTTTGACGAATAACATCGTCACCTAATTTATCTTTCAAATTACGAGCAGCCTTAAAAATAGCCAATTCTTTTTCAAGTAACTCTGATTTTTCAACATGAGTAGCAGAAAGAATACGTGGATCTTCTTCTAATTCTTTCAAGAGAAGCTGGCATTTTTCTCCTTCACTTAGTTCGCTATAATGAGAATGAATACCTGCTGATTTCAAGAGTTCAGCTACACAGGCTTCATGAACACTAGAATCTTGACGCATGTCAATAGATGCCAAATAGAAACCAAAAATTTCAACTGCCTGGATCAACTCAACAAAATCACCAGAAATCAGTGCCTCACCCTTGTTTTCCAAGAGGGAATCACGGATGGTAATCAAATCCTTATAAAAATCATTGGCTGTTTCATAGCGAGCCCCAACTTCCTTATCTTCAATCAGATAGGTTTTTGTTGCTTGGATTTTTGATTGAATATCAAACAAGGCACGACGATACAGCTCTTTTTCACGGTAGATCGAGTTATCCTTGGATTGACGAGCCATTTCTCTGACTTGCTTACTGACATTGACAATACTGGTTGAGAGAGAGAACTCACGATAAAGTTGGTAAATCTTTTCATCATAGTAGTTCATGATGACTTCACACTGAGTCATAGCAGATTGTTTCAAGGTATCTGCTGTAACAAATGGATTACCATCACGGTCTCCACCAATCCACATACCCATGGTAATTGGTTTAGGATGTTTCAACTCCAAGCCATGTTTTTTAGCCAGACGCTTGTACTCAGCAGTCAAATGAGGAACTGCCTTCAGGAATGAACTATTGTAGTACTCCATAACATTCGTGATTTCATTGGTTACTTTCAATTTCTTTTCACGAATCATATCTGTCTGCATGATAATCTCAATGTAACGACGGAGATCATTATGCCATTTTTCCTTATTAATCAAGCCTAATTTCACATCACGATACTTACGCAAGAGGGTATGGATATGGTTAGTCAAATCCAACATACTCTTACGTTGTACTTGTGTTGGATGGGCAGTCAAAACAGGTACAACATTCAAGTGTTCAAGAATTTCAACCGCATTTTCTTTTTCAGCAACCATTTTGATTGTTGCTGATAATTTCCCAAGATAATCTTGATCAATATTATTTTGGTGGTTGATTTCATAGGCCAAATCCACGTCTTCTGAAATATTAATCAAGAGAGGCAAAATTGAGAAATAGCGTGAAATATAAGCCATTTCATCATTTGTCAGGCTAGTAACCAATTGGTTCAAGCCTTGATAATCTTCTTGAGTTGACAATTCTTTCAACTGCATGATTTTTTCAAAAGTCTCTGGTGCAAGCATATTTTTAGTGATATCTTCTAACAATTCTGTTAAAATCAATACTTCTTCTTGCACGACAGCTTTATTACTATAGTTTTCTAATTTTTGAAGAGACATAGGTAATCCTTTCCACTATCAACTCTACATATAGTTTGATGAGTGAGCTTCTAACTCCTCATATAATTGGGCACGTTTTTCACTTGCATCAATATTTAAGACAAAGGCGATGGCTACAGACAAGACTAGGAGACTGTTCCCCCCTTGTGATAAGAAGGGGAAGGTTACTCCTGTCGAAGGAATAATGCCTGAAATTCCACCGATATTGACAAAGACCTGTACCAACATCATCCCCCCAACCCCAATCGCCATCATGGAATTAAAGGGATTCTTAGCACGAATACCGACTAGGATAATCCGCAAAATCAGGAAAAAGACAAGGGCTAAAATCAAGCTAGCTCCCACAAATCCAAACTCTTCAATAACAATTGAAAATACAAAATCTGTATGGGCCTCTGGTAAATAACCACGTTTTTCGATTGAATTTCCTAAGCCTAGACCAAACCAACCACCATTTACCATGGCAAAGTAGGAATTTGCAAGTTGGTGGCCTGCTCCTGCCAAATCAGCAAAGGGATTAAAGTAGGCACTGAAACGCTTGGCAACGTAACCAAATACTGGAACTTTTGAAAACTTATCAACCCCAATCATAGAAATAGCTGATAAGGATAGGGCTGAAACTCCTACCAATACACCAATAAATGCTATAAACCAACGATGAGCAATCCCACTGACTGTATACATAATCAAGGCAACCAGAGCTAGGATCGTCGCATTCCCCAAATCTGGAAAAATAGCCAAACTTCCTATCATTACCAATAGGACAAAACGCCAATCATTAAAAGCTCGAGGAATCCATTGATTTTGAGTTAAAACTTGAAAATCGTAAATACCAATTTCATCCTGTTGTTTTGAAAAACGTTGGGCCAAGTACCAGACGATGATAATCTTCAAATACTCAGCTGGCTGAATGGTCAAAGGTCCTACTGAAATCCAACCATAGGCTCCATTGACTGGCGTACCAATTAAGCGAGCCAGAGCTAAGAGAATCAACTCAACAAACATAACAATAAATAAAAGTCGTTCTTTTCTTAAAAAATTCAGTTTCAGCTTATATATCAAGGCAATCAATATTAAACTAAATATCCAAAACATTCCCTGACTTCGAACCAATTGGAGGGCACTTTTACCTTCTTCGATAAGAATGGCACTGGTTGTAGAATAGACTACAATCAAACCCAAAATAGATAAAAGTAAGTAAGGAACTAGAATAGAATAGTTTAACAGGTGCCTCTTACTAATCTTCATAGTATCACCAATCTAATGAGAACAAAAGAAATTATTCCCAAATTCCGTTTATTTTCTAGTTTTGATTGCTATTATACCATTTTTTCCGAAAGAAAAAAACTCTTACCCTTAAGATAGAAGATTTTCTCATAAGAAAAAGAGCACTTGGCTCTTTTCTGTTTTATTCTTTTGAAGAACTGCTTGAGCTTGAATCTCCACCACCGATGTATTGAGTGAAGATATTTTGGAAGGCCTGGTCTTTAACCTTGATATTGGCTGCTTGCAATTCTTTTCCGATAACACTTTGAACAAATGAAGCGTCATTTTGTTTTTGAGTTAAGATAACAGTTTTTAATTTTTCTTTGTAGTCGTCAATATTAGATGATTTTTCTGTTTTCTTAATCAGTTTAACAATGTAATATTGACTGCTGTAGGCTTGTGTTCCAGTAACGCTAATCACATCAGAAACACCGTTTACATCTAAAGCAAAAGCTGCTTTCTTAACTTGATCTGGTACTTCTGTTGAAGCAGAATCAAAAGTGATTTCTCCACCATTCGCTTTAGTTTTCTCATCTGTTGAATTATCTTTGGCTAATTGAGCAAAGTCTGCATCACTGGCTTTAGCTTTTTCAAGAATTTCTTTAGCTTTGTCTTCATTGTCCAAACGGATAATTTGAGCAGTCACATCAGGAGTGTATTCGTCAAAAGCCTTCTTGTAAGCATCATCTGTCAATTCAGCTTCTGCTGCTTTCTTAACTGCCAACTCAACCAATTTACTTGTACGAATTTGAGCTTTACGTGTTTCAAGAGTCATTCCTGCTTGTGACAAGACACGTTGGTAGTTCTCACCATATTGTTTCTCTTCTTCGGCAATTGTATCGTTGACTTCTTTGTCATCTACTTCTGAACCGTATTGTTTCTCAAATACTTTTTGGATGGTCAGGTTCAACAAGACTTGTTGAGCTGAAGGATTGCTTTTCACTTGCTCATAAAATTGATGTTCAGTGATAACATCTCCTTTCATGCTGATAAGATCTGCTCCTTCTGAATCTTTCGAACAAGCTGCTAAAGTTGCTACTGATAATAGTGTAATGGCACCTGCCAATAGTTTTTTCTTCATGTCTACTCCTTTGAGATAAGTGTTACCCTATCTATTTTACTATATTTTCTTAAATTTTTCTGAAAATCATTCGCTATCAGGCAATTGAACATCTGCTACATTTTTACGAAGCATGAGAATGCCGTCTCCCAGAGGTACTAGTGTTGCGGTGAGTCCTGGATTGTCTAAGGTTGCATCAAATAGTCTTTGAAGTCCTCTGTAAATAGTTCGCTGACCACGACGGACTTCCATAATATCCTTAGCAACATCACCACCTTGGAAAATATCATCCAAAACAACCACACCACCGACTTCCAAATGTTTGAGGATTTCTGGCAAAAAGACGATGTATTTAGACTTGGCTGAATCCATAAAGACGAAATCATAGGACTCTGTCAAGGTAGATAAGATATCTACCGCATCTCCTTCTAGGAGCGTGATTTGCTTGCGACTGTCAAACTGGGCAAAATTTTCCTTGGCAAAACCAATCATTTCTGGATTGCGGTCAATGGTTGTAATCTTGGCCTTTGGCGCATGTTCCGCCATCAAGAGGGCTGAAAAACCGATTGCAGTCCCAATTTCCAGAATATTTTTAGGCTGCATGGTTTCCATGAGAAAACGGAAATAAGCAACCGTTTCATGGGGAATAATGGGAATATTTTCCTTGCGGGCAAAGTCTTCCAATTCTTTCAAAGATTCTGTGACTTGCTTTTGGCGCTGACGCATCAAGTCTACAATTTCTTCCTTGACGACAGGGCGACGCATGTTATGGTTGGCATTTTTACTATACGATTCAACCATCTTATGCCAATCCCAATTTTTCAACAAGGGCTTCAAACTCATTCAAACGACGTTCAAAGACTGCAAAGGCATCGTTGAGATAGTCTTCCTTCTCCATATCAACACCAGCTTTTCTCATGACATTAAGTGGATAGTCAGACTTACCTGCCTTGAGATAGTCGATATAACGGTCACGGTCTTCTTGACTACCATGGACAATCTTTTCAGCCAAGGCTGAGGCTGCTGCAAAGCCTGTTGAATATTGGTATACATAGTAGTTATAGTAGAAGTGTGGAATGCGTGCCCACTCGTATTGGATTTCAGGATTGTCTTCCTTACTCAAACCATAATACTCTTGGTTCAAGTCTGCGTAGAGTTTATTTAAGAAATCGCTTGTCAAGACTTCTCCATTTTGGTCTGCTTGGTGAATCGCGTGTTCAAACTCAGCAAATTGAGTTTGGCGGAAAACTGTTCCACGGAAACCATCTAGGAAGTTATTGAGAATAGCAAAGCGCGTTGCGTCGTCTTCCACTTCTTCCAATAATTTCTCCGTCAAGATATTTTCATTGGTAGTTGATGCAATCTCAGCCAAGAAGATAGAATAATCTCCGTAAACATAAGGTTGCGTTTCACGAGTATAGCTTGAATGCATACTGTGACCTGTTTCATGAACAAGAGTAAAGAGATTGTCCAGATTGTCCTGCCAGTTAAGAAGCATAAAGGCATTTGTATCGTAAGAACCACCAGAGTAAGCCCCTGAACGCTTGCCTTGATTTTCATAAACATCAATCCAACGCTCGCTGAAGGCACGTTTAACACGGCTCAAGTAATCCTCACCCAAGACTGACAAGGCTTCTTCTGCTTTTTTCAAGGCTTCTTGGTAGGTAAAACTGTATTCAACAGATGAAAGTGGTGTGTAGACATCGTACATCTTGAGGTCTGAAATTCCCAAGATTTTTGAACGAAGTTCAAGGTAACGATGCAAGAGTGGCAAATGCTTGCGAACTGCTGCCACCAAATTGTCATAAACACTCTCTGGAACAAAATTCGCTGCTAGAGCCGCATGACGAGCGCTCTTGTAGTTGCGAACTTTGGCACGGTAGTTTTGAACCTTAACATTTGTTTGCAAGGTTTTGGCATAGGTGTGTTGGAATTGCTCATAAGTCGCATAGAGGGCTTGATAGGCACCACGACGAACCTCACGGTTTTTAGACTCCATCAAACGCATATAAACGCCATGTGATAATTGTACTTCGTTACCATCTTCATCTTTAACAAATGGAAAGACGATATCTGCATTATCTAAAATAGCAAATGTTTCACTTGCCGAACCAAAGATTTCTCCAGCTCCAGCCAATAGCTCTTCTTCTCGTTGTGAAAGAACGTGATCCTTGCCTTGCAAAAGCTTGTCAAAATAGTGTTGATAAACCTGCAATTTTGGCTGAGCTTCTAAAAAGTCAGCATACTGCTCTTCACTGATCTCCATAAATTCAGGTTCATAGAATGAAAAGGCTTGGTCCAGTTGGCTGTAGAGAGTCATGGCCTTGGCATAATACTCTTGGTACTTGGCTTCACGTGTGTCTTGGTCATTCTTCATATGAGCATAAACGTAAAGCTTCTCCATCTGGCGTTCCATTTCAAGAGAAAATTCAGTAATTTCGAGTAGGCTATCCGCACTATCCAAGAGATGGCCTTCATACTGGGCTACTGTCTCCAGTTGTTCTGTTAACTCTTTTAAGGCTTCTTCCCAAGCCTGGTCAGTTGGGTAAATTGTTGATAGATCCCATGTATCTTTTTCATTTATTTCATGTCTTTGTAATACCATTAGATTCCTCCATCCTTTCTATTCTACCATATTTTTTAAGAAATATTGCTGATAAAAGGCTGGTGGATAAAGCTTTTGCCAATCATTTTGAGGATTTTCTTGATAATAGGTGTAAAAGTGCTGATAATAGCTACTCAAGTCTTGTTCAATCTGGAAAAATTTGCCTACTATTGGCCGAATTTGTGGATACCATTCTTTTAGCCCATAAGTCAGGAGATTTTCTCCCTTTTGATAGGCTTCTGCTTGTTCTTTCATCCAATAGGGATTTTGGTAATACAGTTGTTGTCGAACATAGCGACAGATGTCCTTGTCCTGAGAAACTGTAAAATGAGAAATTTTTTGTTTCTTATAGGGAAGACGCAATATTTCCAGTAAACCAGCTTGACCATAGGGAAATTCCTTGATTTGATAATGGAGTTTACCTCGAAAATCTTGGTGAATCAGGTATTTGAGTCTCAAAACTTGTTTTTCCTTGTCTAATTCCCAAACATAAAAGCCCATGTTGTGACTGAAATAGAGAAAACCTTGTTGCAGACGGGTTAAGCGGTCTTTGAGCCACAGTTTTTGACCCAGCAACCACAGTACTTGGTACCCCTGACTACGATAGCCCTCACTGCGCTCTTTAAGAACTTTTTGAGACAAGGGGCTACACTGAACCTCTAAAGCCAGATTGCCATTTACAAATACATCCGCAATCTGTTTAAGCTCTGGAAGGGGATGTTCTAATTGTACCTCTGTCTCTTTTTTCAACCACTGATAGAGAACTTCCTTATTTGTCAAGTGTTCTGGGCTTTCATTTTCAAATGAAAAATCACAGTCTTTTAAAGATTTATGGGCAAAATGGGTCCGTACACTTGGTCCTTGACGCAAACGGAGCTGACCTCCACAAGCTGGGCAGGTGTATACTTGCTTCTCAAGCTTATCCTCTAACACATTTACCAACTGTCCCCTAGCATCTCTCGCAACAAACATGATTTCCCTCCTTTTCTATATTATTCGTAAAAATTAATAATCGTATTTTTAATTATCGAAGATGTGAACTAAGAGATTAGGAAAGTCAAATTAATTTCTAACAATGCTTCAGAAGTTATGTCCTACTATTCCAGTTTCGATACTTTATATAATTGACAAAGAAACAAAATCTCCTAGCAATCAATGGACTACTAGGAGATTTTTTTAAAAATTCTATATAATCTATAAAATCAAATACAAATTTTACTAAAAGATTAGATTAGTTCATATATAAATTATACTTCTTCATCTTCTTTACGACGACGGCCTACAAGACCTAGACCAAGTACTGCACTTGCTGCAGCTGCTACCATAGCTACTGTAGGGTCTGCTGTACCTGTATTTGGAAGTTGTCGATCTTTATTTATTGTAGTTTCAGATATTGGAGTTCTATCTGGTATTTCATCAGCACTGCCGTCATAAGCCGGCTTAGCTGGTGTTTCTTCTGAAATACCATTCACACTTCCTATATATTCTGCAGTTTGTGGTGTAATACCGTTGCCTGCGCTATCTGTACTACTTGTGCCTACTGTTGGGGTTACAGCTTCAATTGCTGCTATACCGTCTGTTTGAGCTGTTGCTACTCCTGCATTGTCCGTTGCTGCGTCAATTGCTTGATTTGCTTTTGTTGCTGCGTCTTGTGCTGCTTGTTTAGCCGCATCTTTTTCTTCTTTCGTTGCGTTTGGAGTACCTTCAAGTGCTGTTAATTTAGCTTTTTTAGCCTTATCAACTTCTAATTTAGCTTGAGCTTTTTGAAGCAACAAAGTCTGGGCGTTAATATCTGCTTGATTTTTTCGATTCGCTATTTCTACATTGTTAGTTTCTTCATTCAATATTTCTTGAGCCTTAGCTAATTCTGCTTGATAAGCAGCCCATGCTTCAGGTGTATAATCGATTTGATTTAATGTTGCTACCTTAGCTGCCTCTGCCTGCAGATCAGCTTTATACATATTAATCTTAACTGTTTGTTGTGCAACTGTATCACTACCTGTTTTTTTAGTTCCGTTATCAATCAGATTTCCTGAAGTTTGATAAGAAACTGTCCCCTCCAATTGTTTTTCAATTGGTTTGTTAGTTGGCAAACTAAAAGTATACGTTAAAGTCTGTTCTCGTTTAGGGTCTAAATTGTTAAAACCAAGGGTCAAACTAGTTCCATTTAGTTGGGCCGAGCTTGT
Organism: bacterium; assembly: GCA_905221245.1. Taxonomy (GTDB): domain Bacteria; phylum Bacillota; class Bacilli; order Lactobacillales; family Streptococcaceae; genus Streptococcus. The sequence continues at coordinate 68,936 of CAJNCK010000002.1, read as the reverse complement.
ACCTGTTGTTCCAACTAATGTTGCACCTTCTGGCAACTCAACTCTATACTGATTATTTGTAGAAGTTGAGAATCCTTTATTAATGACTTTTACAGTCACAGTAGTATTCACAGTAGTAGGAGTAGCAGAAGTAGCTGTAGATTCATAAGTAGTGTTCACAACTTCAGATACAAGATAAGAACCACTAGCAACACGAACATTACTTACAACTCCTCCTGCATTCTCATCAGATGATATAGATGGTTTATTGAATCTGTTATCACCACTATGATTTTCTGTACTTTTATCAAGAGCTGTTTCAAATTGAAGTCTTAATTTTGTTAAGCCTTTAGGAACATTTACAAGAACAGACATTTCTCCCATCGGAGTACCAGCATAACCTCTTGCATACTGACCGAGTACAGCTCCTGTTTCTGGATTTTTAACAACTAGTTTTGCTCCATTATTACCACTATTTATATTTACTGTTGTCCCTCTCCAAGTTACCTTCACTTCTTGGCCACCCACTACATCAATATCTTGATAAATAGGACCAAATTCAGGTTTTTGACGACCACTCCACGCTTCTCTTCCTGGATATACTGCTAAAACAGCTCCTATTCCAGAACCTCTGTCACCCGGAAAAGCATCTCCATATTGAGATGCATTCGCAGTCCAAATAAGAGGAACTGTTGTTGTTGTTGAATTAACAGGTTTCCATCCTGTTAATTTACTTATATCGTTCTTGACAGTAATAGGATCTGATTTTGCAGTTGGAAGTACTGCTCCTTGGCTAGTATCATTAAAATTACCATTTACAATAGCTACATTTGTTGCATTCGTAGCTAGGGGATCTGTGCTTGTTACAGTGCTAGGAGTTGAATCTGTACGGAATGGGTTATTTGTATCCAACGCTTTCCCATTACGTTCATCTCTAGAACCTGAGTTTGCAATAGAATTAGACTCCAAAGTCTTCTCTGCGCTGGTAAGTTTTTTACCTTCACTTAACTTATCAGTTGTATTATCTAATGGTTGTTCTTTTTTCTTTTCAGATTTTGTTTGCAATTTTGATGTCGCTGTAATTAACTTTCTATATGCTGCAGTTAATTCAGTTTGAGTTGTTGCAGTGCTTAAAACAGTTCTTGATTCGTCTAAGATAGTTCTAAGATTATTAACGCTTTCTTCTGTCTTAGTAGCATATGTTCCTTTAGCAAACTTGCCATCAATCTCTTTGATTAAATCTGTTAATTCTTTCTTATCTAGAGTCTCCACCTTCTGGGGTGCTGATTCTGGAGAGGGACTATTTTCAACTGTTGAAGGTTGAGTATTTGTCTCTACTGTTGCAGCAGGACTAGTGGCTACTGTATTACCTTCATAGTTACCATTCTGGGCATTCAGTTCTTTAGGTTGCGGTGCTAAAGTCTCCCCATTAGTTGAAGGCACGCTTTGCTCTGCAGCATATACTCCTCCATTTCCTAAAAACATGAAAAACGCAGCTACTGCGACACTAGCTGCACCAAAGCTGACTTTACGAATAGAAAAACGTAATTGCTTTTCACGATCGTGTTTACCCTTATGAAACATCTAAATTTCCTCCAAAATAAATATCTGTATCTAACTAGATTACACTATTATCCCAATAATTCAATATCCCTTTTTTCATGTTTTCTGATCAATTATAATTTTTATGCGTATATATATATATACGCATAAAAGCGCTTTTGTTCTATAATTATAGCGATTCTTGAAATAAAAATTATATAGTCAGAAATATTACATTTTTACAACATTTGGCATTTTTAAAAAGGTTAGGAAATTCTCCAACCTTCATAACATATTTATTTGATTTTCTTAGCTAGCATGGTTGCAAAGCGTAGTTGAATGCGATTGCCATTCTCATCGCGACGGTGCAGATGACCCGGATTTTCATTGTACTTGACCAATTCCCAGTCCTTGTAATAGTCTGCCAATTCTCCTTCTTTAAAGGTGAATGGGAAGTTCACAGAGCAAGGATAATCCTTCGTGTCCATGGCACAAACGATAAGATTATAACCACCGACCGCGGTTTGCTCCTGCATGTTTCGGATAATAGCTGGAATACGATCCGCTTGTAGAAACATGAGAACAACTGTTGAAACGATAAAATCATATTCTTGTCCAATGCTGGCTGAATTGATATCGTAGAGACCAACAGGCATATCCAGGTCTTCCTGCTCCACAATGCTTTGCAAGATTTCAAGGGCCAATTCATTTTGATCCACAGCTGTCACATCAAAACCATTCTGCGCAAGAAAGAGAGAGTTACGGCCCTGACCACAGCCCAAATCCAAAGCTTTACCCGGTTTCACCGTTTGCATAGCCTCTAGGACCTCTGAATGAACAGGATTGGTATTGTATTTTTTAGGGAAATAATCCTCAGGTTTACAATAAAATTCTAAATACCATTCTACATCGTCTGTTACAGCCTCCACTCGGTGCCAGGCTTGTGGTTGTGCCATGGGATTGTCAGCCCCTGCTTCAAATAGGTGTTCAGCTAGAACCTCCCCATCCTCTGTCAATTCAATAAACTTGAGAGTTCCCTTCAAGACAGTAATTTTTCCCCAAGTCCCAACCTTGGTATTGTGCTTTTGCTGAACAGCCTCTGGCATGGTTTCTTTAGTCCACAAGGGCATACGTTTATAGGCAACTAATTTTTCCATTTTCATTTCCTCTTTTTATCGCTGATTAACAGCTTTCATCACGCGCGCAATATCGCGATTCTGTTCACGTCGTTTGATAGACTCCCGTTTGTCGTAGTCATGCTTCCCTTTAGCTAGGCCTAAAAGGAGCTTGGCATAACCATCTTTGATATAGACCTTAAGGGGAACCAGCGTCATTCCTGTCCCTTTAGTCTCTTGTTCCAATTTTTGAATTTGTTTCTTATGGAGCAGGAGTTTTCGACGGCGTTCTGGTTCTTGGTTCCAGATATTGCCCTCTTCGTAAGGAGCAATATGAACATTGCTCAACCAGACCTCCCCATTTTTTACTTGGGCAAAGCCATCCTTGAGATTGATTCGAGCAGCTCGTACACTCTTGATTTCAGTTCCTGTCAGGACCATCCCTGCCTCTAACGTATCTACGATAGTATAGTCGTGGCGCGCCTTTTTATTTTGTGCGACGACCTTTCCCTCGCCCTTTGCCATGCTTGGCTCCTTTCTTAGCTACTTCCTTGTAAAAAGGTTTCTTGCCCTTTTTCTTCTTGTCTTTTTGTGAATGCTTGCGCTTATCATTTGAGCGTCCTGATTTTCTCTTATCTTCCTTCTTATCTGAACGACGATTTGAACCACGCCCTCTGTCACTACGACTAGACTGTTTCAAGCCTTTTTCAATCACATCAAACTCACTTGGGATGTAAGAGAAGTCAATTTCACCTGTCATCTTATCCGCTCTTTCAACCCGAATACGAATCTGTTGACCTACACGGAAGGTTATACCCGATTTCTCCCCACGCAGGGTCAAATCACGCTCATTGAAATGATAAAATTCAGGTAAATTAGTGATGTGAATCAAGCCCTCAACTGTATTCGGCAATTCAACAAAGAGACCGAATTTAACAATGCTAGACACAACCGCATCGTACTCTTCACCCACGTATTCTTCCATGAACTCAGCCTTTTTCATGGCTTCGACTTCACGCTCAGCCTCAATGGCACGACGTTCACGGTTGGAAGACTGGGTCGCAATCTCTGGAATCACTTGCTCAAAATGCTCTGCTATTTCCTTAGAACGGCCGTAATCACGAATCATACGGTGAACAAGAAGGTCTGGATAACGACGAATCGGGCTGGTAAAGTGAGTGTAATAGTCAGCAGCAAGGCCATAGTGGCCGTGATTGTGCTCTGAATAGCGAGCCTGCTGCATAGAGCGAAGAAGCATCATGGACAAGACATCTGCATAAGGTTCTCCCTCAACAGCACGCATGATGTCTTGAAGTGCCTCCTGGCTAATCTCACTGGCAGTCCCATAAATGCGCAAGCCAAAACTCGAAGCATAATCAATAAACTTCTGAACTTTTTCAGCCTTAGGCTCCTCATGGATACGATAAATGAAAGGTAGATCCAGCTTACTAAAATGCTCAGCAACTGTTTCATTGGCCATCAGCATAAAGGACTCGATCATGCGCTCGGCAACACCACGCTGACGAAGAACGATATCAACAGGCTTACCTTGTTTATCCACTAAAATCTTGGCTTCATTGGTATCGAAATTGAGGGCTCCACGTTTCACACGCATGTTTTCTAGAGTTTCATGAAGCTTGGCCATAAGTTCGATACTAGGAACAATTTTCTGATATTCTTGTCGCTTTTCCTCGTCGCCAGCTAGGATATCATTGACATCACTATAGGTCATACGGAAGCTTGTCTTGATAACTGTTTGTGTAATGGTGTAATTGACCACACGACCATGTTTATCAATCTCCATAATGGCAGACTGGGTCAGGCGGTCAACTTGAGGATTGAGGGAGCAAATTCCATTAGACAGTCGTTCTGGAAGCATTGGAACCACACGGTCTGTCACATAGACAGAAGTCGCACGGTTAAGGGCTTCCTTGTCAAGGGCAGAACCCTCGGTCACATAGTAGGAAACGTCTGCTATGTGAACTCCAAGCTCCAGATTGCCATTTTTCAATTCCTTGATATGCACTGCATCGTCCAAGTCCTTGGCATCTGCACCGTCAATGGTAAAGGTAATCTCATCTCTCAAGTCCAGACGACCTTCCATATCCTTTTGAGACAGAGCATCAGGCACACTTTCTGCCTCCTTGACAACAGCTTCTGGAAACTCGGATACAATGTCCATAGACTCCAAAACCTCAAGAACATCAATTCCGACATCTGTTGAGTACCCCACCACATCGAGGACACTAGCGACAAAGAAATCATGTTTCTTGCTTGGGTATTTATCGATAAAGACCTTGAGAACTTCGGTTCCCTCGAGTTTAAGGGCTGGTTTCTTAACATAGATCGGTTGACTGATTTTCTGATTTTTCGAACGGATGTAACCCGCATACTTAGGTTTTTCCTGATCTAGAACGATTTGCCCGACAACTGTTGTCAGACTGTGTTCTAAGATATCAATAATTTTTGCTTCGGCTGCTGTTCCCTTATTGCGGTCAGCGACTTTCTTGATGACGACCTCAACGGTATCACCATCAATAGCATAGTTGACATCGTTTTTCCCTACAAAAAGGTCGTCCTCCTCGCCTTCTAGACTGACAAAACCAAAGCCATTTTTATGGGCATGAAAAATCCCCTTGAGAGTAATCTCATGTTTTTTCTTGACTTCCAAAGTCAGACTTCCATCTTCTTCAAAGCGTATCTGGTGCTTTCTTTCCATTAGGGACAAGGTTTTAATCAACTCACGAAAATCCTTGGACCCGTCTTTTCCCAAAGCCTGAGCCAAATCATTGACAGTCACCTTTCCCTTATCTTGCAAATATTCTTTTATTCTATCTTTCATATTTTCTTTCTAGATTTTTTAATTTTCTTTTACTGCAAAACCTTCTCAAATATCTTTTAAAAATAAAAAGAGGCAAAGACCTAGTCCTGCCCATTATTTTCTTATCTACTTGATAATACCGTCAATGCTAAGGCAATGGCTAGCCAGAAAAAGACTAAAATCCCTGTCAAACGCTGCATTACAGCTTCAAAACCGCGTGCTTTACTGCGTTCAAACAAATCACCTGAGCTGGCATCAAATACATTGCTGGATTGGTTTTTGGTTGGTTGCATGAAAATCGCAATCACAATCACAACAGATAATACTAATAAAATGGTTAATAATAGGTTATACATATCAAACTCCTTAAAATCCCTATTATTTTACCATAAAATCTACTTAGATTCAAGATGTAGGGTTACTTTTCTTTCCTTGGGACAATACTTTAAAACCTCGATCTTGTCTGGATGGGTTTTTGAATTTTTACTGGTTAGGTAATTGATACTGCCACAAGAGGAGCATTTGAGATTAATTTTTACTCGCACTAGATTTCCTTTACTTTTAATAATGTTCGAAATTGAAGAAGGTTAAAGAGACAACTAAAGGCAACACAAAGGCTTGTCGCATAGAAGACTGCATGGTAGCCAAATTGACCTGCTACTGCAGAACCTGCCATGGGACCAACGACACCGCCCAGATAAAAGAATACCTGATTAAAGGCAAAGACCCTCGAAATACCAGCTTTGGGCGTCATCTTGCTGAGAAGGGCATTAACCCCGGGAATCAAGGCACCAGTTCCCAAGCCAAAGAGGAAACGATAGAGTCCTAGTTGAAGCGGACTAGAGGCATTGGCACAGAGGAGATAGATGATAACTGAATAAAACTGGGCTACAACCAAGAGGCGATGGTTGCCCACCTTATCACCTAGCTTTCCCATGACTCCTGCACTCATCATACTGGAAAAGCCCATACTGGATACAATCAAACCAGATACAAAAAGAAGATTCTCTGTCTGGCCTAAGTCGCGCACATACAAAGCTAAGATAGGGCCGATTGATTGGGCTGAAAATTGGATGACAAAACTGGTTAGAAAGAGATTGACCAAAAGATAGGGATATTTAACTGAGGTAAACAATTCCTTTGTTGGAATGGCCTTTTCCTTGGCTACTGGTTGAAAATCTTCCTTGATAAAGCAAATAGTCAAAACAGCAGCTAAGAATAGAAAACTACCAACCAGTAAGAAAACAGTACGAATGCCAAATAATTCTGCGATAAAGCCACCAATAAAGGGACCAGTTAGAGTACCTGCAACTACGCCTGTAGACAAAGTACCTAAGGCAGTTCCTGATTTCTCCTTGGGAACCTGACTGGCTATCAGGGCCGTTGCATTGGGAACAAAACCAGCAAATACACCGTTTAGTAAACGAAGAAAGATTAACCAATAGATATTTGGGACAAAGGCCAAGCCTCCCATAGTGATAGTCATGGCCAGGCCAGCCCGAATCATCATGGGTTTTCGACCGTATTTATCAGCAAGGATGCCCCAGATAGGAGAGAAAAGCGCCGCAGAAATAGCAGAGACAGAAATAGCTAAGCCTGCATAAAAAGCAACTTGCTCTCCCCCTACACCCAGACTTTCCACAAAGATAGGCATAAAAGGCACAACTAAGGAAATACTGGCTCCTGTCAGAAAATTACCAAACCAGGCAATGCGCAGATTATCCTTCCAGTTAATCTCTGTCATCTTGCTTACCTCCCTCAAGCAGGGAGAACACCTGAGTAAGAAGCTGGTCCTGATTTCCATTGTTGTTTAAAACATGGCTGGCCAAATCTTTCTTTTTCTCTGAAGGCCACTGGGCTACCAGACGAAACTCAGCTTCATCTTTGGACAAGTGGTCCCTTTTCATTAAGCGTTCTACTTGGACATCTCTATCCACATAGACCAACCAAGTCTCATCAAACCAAGCACTGTAGTCCTGCTCAAAAAGTAGGGGAATATCCATGAAGAAAATCTCTTCTGTCTGAGCCAATTGGTCTCTTAATGTAGCTAGTTCCTCACGGATAATCTCTCCTTGGATTTGCTTCGACCATTCACGTTCTTCAGGATTTGAAAAGATGAGACTAGCTAGGAGAGGGCGATTGAGTTCTCCATTTTCTAGAATGATTTCTTGCCCAAAGTGCTGGTCTAGAGCCTCAAACAGACGACCACCAGGTTTCTGTAGTTGGTGGACAACCGCGTCGGCATCCACTACTTGAAAACCTTGCTTTCTTAGAAAATTTGTCACAGTTGACTTACCAGAGGCAATTCCCCCAGTGATTCCAATGATTTTTCCCATCAGCCCCTCCTTTGGCAGTTTGGACAAAAGTGAGTTCCTCGTCCGCCTAGTTGGATTTTTTCAATGATGGTGCCACAGCGTACACATTCTTGACCAGCCTTGTCATAGACCTGATGAAAATCCTGCATGGTTCCATCTTCACCAAAAGCGTTGGTATAGGTCCGAATGGTGGAACCACCTTTTTCAACAGCCTGTCCCAAAACAGCAATGGTCTGGTCATGAATGGCAGTAGCTTCTTCTGCTGTCAAAGTCTGGGAAGGTCTGGCTGGATGAACCTGAGCTCGCCAGAGAACCTCATCCACATAAATATTGCCAAGGCCAGCTACCAAAGTCTGGTCTAGGAGATGGGATTTGATAGGCTTTTTGGACTTGGCTAGGGCAGCTTGAAAGACCTGCAAATCAAAGTCTTGCTCGCTTGGTTCAGGACCTAATTTTTTAGAAATAAAGTAGGCTTCCAAAAGGTCAGGAGACAAGAGTTCCATAGTCCCAAACTTGCGTACATCCTCATAAACAAGGGTTCCACCGTCCTCAAACTGAAAGAAAACATGGGCATGTTTGCGTTCAGGAACCTGGTCTGGATAGTAAAAATACTTGCCCTCCATGCGCAAATGGGAAATCAAGATCTTGTCTGTCAGGTAGAAAAGCAAATATTTTCCACGGCGTCCTGTTGACTCAACAACTTGACCAGGCACTTCCTTTTGAAACTCGTCCAAATCTGTCTTAATCATCTTGGGATAGCGAATTTCTACACTCGAAATCTTCTTACCCAGAATCAATTTTTCTAGGCCACGACGAACGGTTTCAACCTCAGGTAATTCAGGCATAAGTCCTCCTTCTGTAAAAACAAGAAGCAGGCATGAGCCCACCTCTACTTAGTATTCTTTTTCATTATAGCCAAAGTCAGCCAAATCTAGCTTCTTATCGCGCCAGTTTTTCTTGACCTTGACCCAGGTTTCTAGGAAGACCTTGTCTCCTAGCATGAGTTCAATATCACGACGAGCCATGCTACCAATTTTCTTAAGCATAGTGCCACCTTTACCGATGATAATCCCTTTTTGACTATCGCGCTCGACCATAATTGTTGCACGGATGTGAACCTTGTCTGTCTCTTCGTCTCGTTTCATAGAATCCACAACTACTGCGACAGAATGCGGAATCTCTTCACGAGTTAGGTGTAAGACTTTCTCGCGAACCATTTCTGAAACCAAGAATCGTTCTGGATGGTCTGTGATTTGATCAGCTGGGAAATACTGGAAACCTTCGTCCAGATTTTCACTCAAAATATCCACTAGACGAGACACGTTATTTCCCTGAAGGGCTGAGATAGGAACAATTTCCTTGAAGTCCATTTGATTACGGAAGTCATCAATCTGAGATAAAAGCTGGTCTGGGTGAACCTTATCGATCTTATTCACCACCAAAATCACTGGAACCTTGGCAGCCTTGAGACGCTCGATAATCATGTCATCTCCCTTACCACGAGCTTCATCAGCTGGCACCATGAAAAGAACGGTGTCCACTTCGCGAAGGGTACTGTAGGCAGACTCAACCATGAAATCTCCAAGAGCTGTTTTAGGCTTGTGAATCCCTGGCGTGTCGATAAAGATAATTTGCTCCTTATCGGTAGTGTAAATTCCCATGATTTTGTTGCGCGTTGTTTGCGCTTTGTCACTCATGATGGCAATCTTTTGCCCCATGACGTGATTCAAAAAAGTTGACTTCCCAACATTGGGACGTCCTAAAATGGCTACAAAGCCTGATTTAAAAGTCATAATTTCCTCTTACTGTTTAAAATATTAAGTCCCAGATTCGTGGGAGAAAAATCAATGCGCCTGTTAAGGCTGCGAAAAGAGAGACCACTAATACCGCGCCAGCCGCCATATCCTTGGCATTTTTAGCCAGCATGGAAAAGTGATAGTTACTGGCCAAATCCACCACATTTTCAATGGCAGAGTTGATAATTTCAAAGGCTACTACCAAGAAAATGCTCAATAGGAGAAAGAGCCATTCGATTCGTGACACCTGAAAAATAAAACCTGCAAGGATGACCACGAGAGCCGTCACTGCATGTTTTCGCATATTGCGTTCTTCCTTGATGGCAGTAAAAATTCCTGTGAGGGCAAATTCTAAACTGGATATCAGGTCACGATTTTTCCATTTTCGTTTATTGTCTTGTGAGTCCATAGGCTGTCAAAATTTCTTCTTGTAAACCGAACATCTCCGCTTCTTCTTCCGGAGTATAGTGATCATAGCCATTGATATGTAAAAAGCCGTGTACTGCCAAGAAGCCCATCTCACGCTCAAAGCTGTGACCATATTCCTCAGCCTGCTCATGAGCCTTATCGATAGAGATGAACAGTTCCCCAATATAGGCATCAAACTCAGACATCATCTCTGCTAATTCTGGATTTTCAAGCAAATCCTCTTCGTCAAAGGCAATTTCCAACTCTGGCTTATATTCAAGGCTGATAACATCTGTCGGACGGTCGGTGTCACGGTACTCCAGATTGAGTTCATGGCTACGCTCATTGGTCACAAAGGTAACTGCCATCTCCTTGTCTTTTTTTCCTAATTTTTGGGCTGCAAATTCCAAAATTTCTTGGGTCTGTTGCAAGATTTCTTGTGAAACTTGACCAGTTTCATCTACCATTTCAATATACATGTGCTTCTCGTTTCTCTTTACTTGGCTTTATTATACCACATTTCCATGATTTTATTCTACCTTTTTGATATAATACTATGGAATACAATCACAAGGAGAGAACGATGTCATTTGACGGATTTTTTTTACACCACATGGTTGAGGAATTGCGAAGAGAGTTAGTGAATGGTCGCATTCAGAAAATCAATCAGCCTTTTGAACAAGAGTTGGTCTTGCAAATCCGTAGCAATCGCCAAAGTCATCGCCTGCTCCTTTCTGCTCATCCAGTTTTTGGGCGCATTCAGCTGACCCAAACGACTTTTGAAAATCCAGCCCAACCTTCTACCTTTATCATGGTTTTAAGAAAATACTTGCAGGGTGCCCTGATTGAATCGATTGAGCAAGTGGAAAATGACCGTATCGTAGAAATTACAGTTTCCAATAAAAACGAGATTGGAGACCATATTCAGGCTACCTTGATTATCGAAATCATGGGGAAACACAGTAATATTCTACTGGTTGATAAAAGTAGCCACAAAATCCTCGAAGTCATTAAACATGTTGGTTTTTCACAAAATAGCTACCGTACCTTGCTTCCTGGGTCGACCTACATCGCTCCACCAAGTACAGAATCTCTCAATCCTTTTACAATCAAGGACGAAAAGCTCTTTGAAATCCTACAAACACAGGAAACGACAGCTAAAAACCTTCAAAGCCTCTTTCAAGGTCTGGGACGCGATACGGCAAATGAATTGGAAAGCATACTGGTTAGTGAAAAACTTTCCACTTTTCGAAACTTTTTCAATCAAGAAACCAAGCCATGCTTGACTGAGACTTCCTTCAGTCCAGTTCCTTTTGCAAATCAGATAGGAGAGCCTTTTGCCAGTCTTTCTGATTTGTTGGACACCTACTATAAGGATAAGGCTGAACGCGACCGCGTCAAACAGCAAGCCAGTGAACTCATTCGCCGTGTTGAAAATGAACTTCAAAAAAATCGTCATAAGCTTAAAAAACAAGAAAAAGAGTTACTGGCGACAGACAACGCTGAAGAATTTCGTCAAAAAGGAGAATTGCTGACAACCTTCCTCCACCAAGTGCCTAACGACCAAGACCAGGTTATCCTAGACAACTACTACACCAACCAACCTATAACGATTGCGCTTGATAAGGCTCTGACTCCCAACCAGAATGCCCAACGCTATTTTAAACGGTATCAGAAACTCAAAGAAGCTGTCAAATACTTGACTGATTTGATTGAAGAAACCAAGGCCACTATTCTCTATCTGGAAAGTGTGGAGACCGTCCTTAACCAAGCTGGGCTGGAAGAAATCGCTGAAATCCGTGAAGAATTGATTCAAACTGGCTTTATCCGTAGAAGACAGCGAGAGAAAATTCAGAAACGCAAAAAACCAGAACAATATCTAGCAAGCGATGGCAAAACCATCATCTATGTCGGCCGAAACAACCTACAAAACGAGGAACTAACCTTTAAAATGGCACGCAAGGAGGAACTTTGGTTCCATGCCAAGGACATTTCTGGAAGCCATGTTGTCATCTCAGGCAATCTTGACCCATCTGATAAAGTCAAGACAGACGCAGCAGAGCTGGCCGCCTACTTCTCTCAAGGTCGCCTGTCAAATCTCGTGCAGGTAGATATGATTGAAGTCAAAAAACTCAATAAACCAACTGGTGGAAAACCCGGCTTTGTCACTTACACAGGACAAAAGACCCTCCGTGTCACACCAGACCCAGAAAAAATCGCATCCATGAAAAAATCCTGATTTTACTTGAAATCAGGATTTTTAACATACTATTCACTCAAATCATATCCAATTATAGGACTAATCTTTGCCACCTAGTTTCTCATTGATTTTCATCATCACACTAGCAATTTTTTCACCCCAATAAGGGTCTGACGCATATTCCACATTCATACCAGACGCCTTGTTTCCAAGGAAAGTTCTGCCCCTATCGATATAATTTTCCTTAATCCACTTGGTTGCACCTAAAATTCCCTTATCCACATCATCAAATGTCTTGGCAGAAAGGTAAGGGGTCGTATCATAGGCTGTAATTCCAAAGAAATTATTCTTATCTTTGGCAATCTTACTTCTTCCCCAGTCGCTTTCTAAGGCACTATGAGCAAGGAGATAGAGGGCATTGATATGGTAATGTTCTTCGGCTTCCTTAAAGGTAGCTCCCTTATTTTCCAGGAGGCTATTATTAATATTTAGCAGACTAAATACCTTATCCAAGTCTTCAGCACTATAGTTTGTAGCCTCTGTCAAATCTTTAAAAAGGAAGGGATTTTCAAGGTTAAAACCATCAAAATGCAACCCATCTGCCGAATAATATTTCTTGCCTACTTCCATATCAGAAAGATGAGAAACTACTGGAACACTAGCATTCTGAGCTACATAGTGATAAAAACGATGTCCATCACTCTCATAATAAGGGATAAAATCCTTACTAGCATCTAGCGCTTGTAAATCTTCTGTTTTCATATAGCCTGACAAACCAGAAATAGTAATAGCCAAGCGCTTGTCATCACTTTTTCTATCCTTATCTAGCCAGACGACACTACCTTGCGATATATAGGACAGCTTTTCACCATCTGCATTATAGACATTTGCAGTCACTGGAAGGACCTGATAATAATCAGAGCTAGTCTTGGACTCCTTATACCACTTTCCATCGTTTCCTAGCTGATGACCATCAATAGTCTCATTTTTTGCCATGTAGCCACCGGATTTGAAGTAGTACCAGGCTTGATTTTTAGAATCGTATACCCATTCTTTCTCAGCCATTTTGCCATCAGATTTTAGATAAAACCATGACTCCTTATCCAAAATCCATTCATTGGCTGCCATATAGCCACCGGATTTTAGATAATAATAGTGACCATTTTCGAAAATCCATTCTTTATCAGCATGATTTCCATTTGCTTTGATGTAAAACCAAGATTGGTATTGTTTGTCATAAAGCCAACCTTGCTGTACTTTGGCACCACTAGCATTCACATAAGCCTGCTCAATCCACTGACTTGTTAGTAAATAACCACCAGATTTAAAATAATAGTCCTTCCCCTTGATTTGGAGCCATTCTTTCTCTGCGTGCTGTCCATCTGCTTTGATATAAAACCAAGCATCATATTGAGAATCATAGACCCAGTCTTCTATTACCTTGGCACCTGTAGCACCGACATAGGAAGCTCCTAGCCAAGCATTTCTTTTCATCTTTCCATCTTTGTCAAGATAATAGAGGACTCCCTTGTCTTCTATCCATTCTGACTTGGCCATATAGCCACCAGATTTGAGGTAAAAATAGTCGTCACCTTGTTTTAGCCATTCATTTTCAGCATAGTTGGCATCTTCTTTTATATAAAACCAAGATTGATAGTGAGCATCAAAAATCCACTCATTAGCTGCTTGACTGCCATCTGATTTCAGGTATTGTTTTCCTTGCCAAGTACCATCGCTAGCCAGTGCTCCTTCTGGTCTGGCTAAGAAAAATAGCAGGGCTAAAAAAATAAATCTCAATTTCTTCATAAACTTTCTTCCTCTGTTCTTTCCATTTTATTGTATCAAAATTCTCTATAATCAATATTACAAACTGATGAAAAATCAAGAACAGATTGATTGCAGTTTATCTCAGAGACTCTTTTACTTCCTTGCGGAGATTTTCCAGACTACTAATGCCGTATTTGTCCATAACCTTTGGTAGATTTTCGATGATATCAGGACAGGCATAAGGATTGGTAAAGTTGGCTGTTCCAACTCCGATAGCAGAGGCTCCAGCCAGGTACATTTCTAGGGCAGTTTCTGCCGAATCCACTCCTCCCATTCCAATAATAGGCAGGTCTGTTGTTTGGGCTACTTGGCGGATGAGTTTGAGGGCTACTGGAAAGACTGCTGGACCAGACATTCCACCTGTTCCATTGGCCAAGATTGGTTTTCTGGTTTTTAGGTCAAAGCGCATACCAACTAGAGTATTGATCATGGTCAAGCCACTTGCCCCCGCATCTTCTGCAGCTTTTGCGACTGTGACAATATCCGTCACACTAGGAGTCAGTTTGACATAAACTGGCACATCAGAGGCTTCCACAGCCGCTTTCACCACATCATAAGCTAAATCTGGATCTTGACCAATCAAAAGACCGTGATTACAGTGGTCAACATTGGGGCAAGAAATATTGAGCTCAATAGCCTTTACATTAGCTGCCTTGGAAATTCCTCGAGAAACAGCAGCATACTCTTGTTTTGAAAAACCAGCTACATTGGCAATAATAGGAAGATTTGGATATTCTCTTTCCAGCCAAGTTAGCTTTTCGGCCAAAACAACTTCCAAACCCGGATTTTGCAAACCGATTGCATTGAGCATACCAGCGGGAGTTTCTGCCACCCTTGGAGTTGGATTGCCAAAACGTGGTTCAAGTGTTGTCGCCTTGATCATAATAGAACCTAAAAGGTCTAAATCATAGTACTTGGCATACTCTTGTCCAAAACCAAAACAGCCTGATGCTGGAATGATCGGATTTTTCAAATCCAAACCAGGTAGAGAAACTTGTAAACGATTTGTAGTCATGATTTTCTCCTTATAATACAACAGTTCCTGTTCGGAAAACAGGACCATCTTCACAGACGCGTTGGCTGACCGTCTCGCTTTCTGGCACTTTTAGGACACAGGCATAGCAAGCCCCCATCCCACAAGCCATACGAGATTCCAGAGATAGATAGGCTCTTGGGTGGTCATAAAAGTTTTGATTGATATACTTCATCATGCCAGGCGCCCCACATGAATAAACAGCATCAAACTGACTGTCTAAGTCATTGATGACAACAGACACATTTCCTTTAATGCCATATGAACCATCATCTGTCGTTACAAAAACCTGACCATATTGGGCCAATTCCTTTTCAAGGATAACAGCATCCTTGTTAGCAAAACCAAGGACTGTCACTACTTTCACACCACGCGCATGTAATTCCTTGGCCACCTCAAGCAAAGGAGGTACACCAATCCCACCTCCAACTAAGAGAACCTGGCTCTGCTCATCTAGGTCAGACAAGTCAAAACCATTTCCCTGAGGACCCATCACATCAAGAGTATCTCCCTGACTTAAGGTTGAAAAAATAGCTGTCCCAGTTCCCTCAATCCGATAAATAAGATGACACTGCTTATTTGCCTTATCAATAGACGAAATTGAAATAGGACGACGCAAAAGATGGGCATCATCAGGCACACGCAGATGAAGGAATTGGCCTGCTCGCATAGCTTCAACCATTTCCCCTTCTAGGACTAATTCAAAGATTGCTGGCGCGATTTCCTCCTGTGCTACCACCTTCATGGTTTCCAAACGAATTGCACCCAAACGTTTCTTACATGTGGGATTCATGACTTCTCCTCCTTAAATTTTAAGGGGACCAGATAAAGAAAAGACCTTGCTAGTGCAAGGCCTCAGTTAAAATTGTACAACAGAAGAGAGCACACTCAAAAAGTCTCCTCTAGAAAATTGTACTATTCTTTTATCTGACACCTTGTGAGTCTCTCTGGACTCCCCTTAAAGGTTAAATTTTTACTAGTATACTCTTTCAGCTAAAAAAAGTCAAGTAGAAAACGAACATTCTACTTAACCTCACGAGATTATTTTTCACGAATGACTTCGACCTTGTAGCCATCAGGGTCTTTGACAAAGTAATAGTTAGGCGCAGTTCCTGGTAGGCCATTTGGCTCAGTAACTTCATAACCTTTGGCACTGTGCTCTTGATGAAGCGCCTCAAGATCAGGTGTACTTAGGGCGATATGGGCAAATCCATCTCCAACCACATAAGGACCATGATCGTAGTTATAAGTCAACTCCAACTCATAGTCATCACCCTCAAGACCTAGATAGACAATCGTGAAGGCATGGTCTGGAAAATCTCTGCGACGCAATTCTTTAAATCCAAAAGCATCTTGATAAAATGCGATTGATTTTTCAAGATTTTCTACTCGCAAGCAAGTATGTAGCATTTTTGAAGCCATATTTTTCTCCTTTATTTTTAAAAAGACTGGGACAATCCTGTTCCAGTCTTATCTGTTATTATTTACCAAGTTTTGCTTTAGCTGCATCTGCAAGAGCTGTGAAAGCTGCTGCATCGTTAACAGCCAAGTCAGCAAGCATTTTACGGTTAACTTCGATCTCAGCCAATTTCAAACCATGCATCAATTGT
Organism: bacterium; assembly: GCA_905221245.1. Taxonomy (GTDB): domain Bacteria; phylum Bacillota; class Bacilli; order Lactobacillales; family Streptococcaceae; genus Streptococcus. The sequence continues at coordinate 52,290 of CAJNCK010000002.1, read as the reverse complement.
GAGTATGAAAGTCCGTTCATACGAGCTGCCGCGTTGATACGAGTGATCCACAATTTGCGGAAGTCACGTTTTTTCTGACGACGGTCACGGTATGCATAGTAGTAAGAGTTCATTACTTGTTCTTTTGCAGTACGGAACAAGATGTGTTTAGCTCCATAGTAACCTTTTGCTAATTTAAGAATACGTTTACGACGTTTACGTGATACAACGCCACCTTTAACACGTGCCATGTTTTATTTCCTCCAAATATTTCCTAGAATTGTTTACTTACAGTCAAGCTATTATTTCAAGCGAGTAAGCATTGCTTTGATACGTTTGTAATCTCCTGAATGCACCATAGATGCTTTACGAAGATGACGACGTTGTTTCTTAGTTTTTCCGTGGAAACGGTGAGAAGTGTAAGCACGGAAACGTTTAAGTCCACCAGAACCTGTACGTTTGAAACGTTTAGCTGATGCGCGGTGTGTTTTTTGTTTTGGCATGATTTTTTCTCCTTTATTTAACTTTCTGACAATTATTTTTTGTCAGTCGCTGGCGCCAATTGCATGAACATTTGACGTCCATCCATTTTAGCACGTTGTTCGATGATGGCAATATCTTGAGTTGCTTCAGCAAACTCGGCTAAAACTTTTGCACCAATCTCTTTATGGGTAATCATACGACCCTTAAAGCGAATAGATACCTTAACTTTATTTCCTTTTTCAAGGAATTTGCGTGCATTGCGAAGTTTTGTATCAAAGTCACCCTTGTCAATAGTTGGACTTAGACGAACTTCTTTCACAGTAACAACACTTTGTTTTTTACGTTGTTCTTTTTGCTTCTTCTGGTACTCAAATTTGAACTTACCGTAGTCCATAATTTTTGCAACAGGCGGTTTGGCTTGGGGTTGAATCAATACTAGGTCAACATTAGCGTTATCAGCCAAAGCTTGCGCTTCACTGAGTGGCTTAATGCCTAGCTGTTCTCCTTCAAGACCAATCAAGCGAACTTCACGTACACGAATCTCATCATTGATGAATAAGTCTTGCTTTGCTATGGTTTTCACCTCTTTTGTTTTATTAGAGAAAAACAATAGCGGACTCGTAAATATACAAGCCCGCACGTTATGATAGCGTTTCTTAGAAACTTTTCATCCGTAGGGCCAGGCAACTTAATGTCACAAGGCGAGAAGCTCTCACTTCTGCTTTTCTCAACTTTTATATGATACCAAGTTTTCTAGCTCTTGTCAAGATAAAAAGTTATTTTTTTGAAAAGTTTCTGCTCATTAACCAACCGTTTCGATTTTCCAACTATTCCACCCCTTAAAGCGTATAGCTCCTTGCTGGTCAGTTCGGTAAACTTTGCTATTGATAGTTTCCAGTCGTATCAAAGTTTCCTGATGGGGTAATTTCGTTCGATTGTTCTTTCCAACTGAGATGAGAGTCATCTCTGGTTTGAGTTTTTCTAGAAAGGCTGAACTTGATGATTTTTTAGAGCCATGTTGGCTAGCTTTCAAAACATCCACCTCTAGGTCAGGATAGTGCTTCAGCAAGTCCTTCTCTCCTTTCTCCTCCAAATTTCCAGTGAAGAGAAAGTGCTTATCCAAGAGTTTTCCATACAAAACCAAGGAATCTTCATGACCTCCGTCTCCAATTTTCCTTGGAGATAGGACTTCTAACTGACTTCCAAAAATTGGCAAGTTCTCTCCCACTGACATACTACGAACCTTGGTTTGAGTCGCCTGTAGTTCTGCCACAAATTGCTTCTGCTTCAGACTGCCTTTTGATACTAAAATTTCGCCTACATGGAAAGCCTTGGTCACATCCAACAAATCTCCAACATGTTCCTTGTCCGTGTTGGTCAAAATCAGCTGGTCAATCTTGGCTACTCCACGACTTTTGAGATAGGGTATCAAGCTTCGCTGGGCATTGCTGGTCGTCGCCTTTTCTTGCCATTTTTCAATTTTCTTATCAGATTCTGCTTTGCCACCTACATCTATGAGAATGGTTTTCCCAGTTACATCCCGTAGGAAAATACTTTCCCCTTGCCCAACATCCATCATGGTAATTTCATTTTCCAGTGGATGCTTGGTCAAGAAAAAGAGACCCACAATAAGTAAGCTAAAGCCAGCTACTCTTTTGATATTTTTCCTCAAATCATAGATCAAAGCCAAGGAAATTAACAATAAGATTAAAAGCCATGCATTGGGTTGTCCAAAGACCAGAGGTCTACTTGCCACCTGTGATACCAAGCGAATCATTCCCTCCAACCATTCAAAGATAAAGTTCAGCTGAATGACTGGATAGAGAAAGGAAAGGGCAAATAAGACAGACAAGAGCGGTAAGAAGACCAAGTCAAAAAGAAAGGAAAAGGCAAAGGTTAAAAGGATGGACCAAGGTTGAAATTCCGCAAAATAGAAGGATAGAATGGGTAATATTCCCAAAGAAATAACCAGACTTTCTCTGGCAATAGCCTTGAGCCCCTCCCCTTCTTTGCTGGTCATGGTCAAGATAAAAGCGTAAGCACAAGACAAAACACCTCCCGCCGTCAGGAAAAAGTTGGGCATGATAATAAAGAGGACAAGAACCGTCAAGGCAAAATTATCCAAGCCCTTAACACCATGTTGAGCCAGTAATTTTTGCAAGAGACTGCGAATGACCGAAGCTGAAAATCCTGTCATACCAGCATAGAGAAGGGAAAAGGGATAGGTCAGCCATTTCAACTTTTCTTGGGTCAAGCCTGATCGCAAGAATAGTTTCTTAAATCCATCCATGAAAAAACCTACCTGCATGCCCGACAAGGCAAAGAGGTGGATAATTCCTAGACTAGAATAAAGTTCATTCATCTCCTCAAAGTCAGTGTCCAGATGTCCCAGCAAGAGTCCTGTCATGTAATTGCGCATAGGGTCTGGAAAGTGCGTCTTAATCCAAACTACAGCCTTTCGGCGTACACTGGACAGATTTTCACCTAGATCCCAACTGCCAACCTTTTGAAGTGACTGGATTTTTTTGATATTTAGAGTCTGGTAAATTCCCTGAGTTTTCAGATAGGCTTGATAGTCAAAACCACCAAAATTTCTCTTCCCTTCTGGCTCCGAAAGTTTCCCTTCTAGTTCCAAATCATGAAGGGCTGTTAAAATTTGAAAGGTTTCTTTCTCCTCCTCGGACTGGAGTTTATAATAGACTTGAAAAATGCGTCCATCAGCCTTGCCACGAAAGGACAAACTATCACCATTAACCTTAATAGTGTCAGGCAAAATCCGTACCCTTTCAACAGAATCCGCTAGGTTTTGACTAGATTGACTCTGTTGCCAAGTTTGAAAAACAAACCAGAATCCAAAAATTCCACAAAGCACTAGAACTTTACCAACAGACTTCCACGGAAATTGGAGAAAGAGACAAACCAGCAAAAAAACGGAGCCTAGCAGTGCAAGATAGGATGCTGAGAAAATAGCGTAGTAAAGCCAGAGCAATAGAAAACTCAGATAGATTAGGGGGATAGGAAAACTCTTAATCCACTGTAACATAGTCTTTTAACTTTTCTATGGTCTTGGCACCAATGCCAGAGACCTTCTTGAGTTCATCGACCGACTTGAACTTCCCATTCGCCTCACGATGGTCGATAATGTCCTGAGCTCGTTTGCCACCCAGTCCTTTGACCTGCTTGAGTTCTTCCAGACTGGCTTTGTTGAGATTGATCTTCTTGTCCTTGCTTGTTGAAGAAGGCGCTCCAGAACCAGTATGTTGACTAGCTGATTCTTCTCCCTTAGTGGGAACGTAAACCAGAGCTTCATCACTAACTTTCTGAGCTAGATTGAGCGACTTGCTGTCTGCTTGCTCTGTCAAGCCACCCGCCTTTTGAACAGCGTCATTGACCCGACTACCTACAGACAAATCATAAATCCCTGGTGATTTTACAGCACCTTTGACATCTACTGTGATTAGATCTTGTTCAACAGGTTCTTCCTTTTCTTCCTTCTTCACATCCTTTTCGGTCGATGAATCCTTAGAAATTGCTACAACTTCTGCCTGCAAATTCGTTTCTTTGACAGGTGTGTGTGGAGCTGGCTTTAGCAGGAAAAATCCGCCTACAAGCAAGCCCAGCCCAGTACAGATGACAATGATTTTATACTCTTTGATTTTCTCGATAATTGATTCCATATTTTCTCCTCTATTAGATTATTCGTAAGAGGAAGAAAAAACAGTCGAAAATTTCTTCTCAACTGCTTATTTATTTGTAAAATAATCTTCCTTGGTCAAAACATAATGAACTCTTGTAACGATTCGGCCTTCTTCATGCTGGTCCATACAAGCATAAGCTTCTTCGTGGGAAAAACGCATTCCTGATTTCTCCATGACCTTTCCTGACGCAGGATTATCCTTATCGTGAAGGGCGGTCAACTTGTTCATTCCAATCTTCTCAAAAGCCAGCTCAATCACGGCACGATTGGCTTCTGTCGTCAAACCTTGATTCCAATACTTTTTATTGATAATGTAGCCAATAGCTGCCTTCTTAAGAACAGGATCAATCTTGTGCAAGTCAATGGTTCCAATAAACTGACCATTGCTTTTTAGTTCTATTCCCCAGCGTCCCAAGGGATTGGCCAAGTAGAACTGAGCAATGTTATTCTTGGTTTCTTCCAAGCTTTGATTGGTTGAAAAAGTGTAGCGCGTATTTTCTCTGTCTGAGGCATACTCAAACATAGCTTCCGCATCATCCAAGGTTACAGGTCTAAGCAATAAACGCTCTGTTTCTATAGACGGATACTGGGCAAATTTTACAAAAATTGATTCCATAGGTTTCCACCACTTGAAAAGTTTCTAACTAAGATAAGGATATTGAATGAAATATTTAAAAAGCAAATTTATACTTAGTATTGAGATAACTTTAAGTACAAAAGAACTACCCTTCAGATAGAGATTGAGGATCTAATTCTTCACTCTCTTCTTTTTTAACTGGAGCTGGTTCATAAGCTCGGATAATCTGAGCGACAACTGGATGGCGAACCACATCCTTGGATGAAAAATGAACAAAGTCAATCTGGTGAATGTTCTTGAGCTTTTCTTGGGCATCAATCAAACCGGACTTGACATTCCGTGGCAGGTCAATCTGACTGATATCTCCATTGACAATCATCTTAGAATTAAAACCTAAACGAGTCAAGAACATCTTCATCTGCATGATAGTCGTATTTTGCGCCTCATCGAGAATGACAAAGGCATCATCCAAGGTCCGTCCACGCATATAGGCAAGGGGCGCAATCTCGATAATTTCACGCTCCATGAGTCGAGTTGTTTGGTCTTTCCCCAGAATCTGATACAAGGCATCATAAACAGGTCGAAGGTAAGGATCTACCTTCTCTTTGAGATCACCTGGAAGAAAACCTAGACTCTCTCCTGCTTCCACCGCTGGACGAGTTAGAATAATTCGTTTGACCTGCCCACGTTTAAGGGCAGTCACTGCCAAGGTCACTGCAAGGAAGGTCTTCCCCGTACCTGCTGGCCCAATTCCAAAGGTCACATCATGCTGTTTAACACTGTCCACATAAAGTTTTTGACCCAAGGTTTTGACACGGATCGGCTTCCCTATATTATCTTTGATAATTTCTTCTTCATAAAGGGCAACAAACTTGTCGATTTCATCGTTTTTGACCATGCTAATTGCAGTCACCACATCTGGCGTACCAACGGTCATCCCACGGTTCACCAAGACCATCAAAGCTTGGATAACCTGACGAGCTTCCTCGCAAGCAGACTCTTCTCCCAAAACCTGGACAATCTCCGTACGAGCATGAATCACAACATCAAGCTCTTCTTCCATCAAACGAAGATGGCGTTCATTGGAACCAAAAAGATGAAACAAGTCATCTGGATGACTCAGTTGAATGTCTATTGAATGTTCCTTCAAATAAAGAACCTCTCTAATCCTTTTATTTCTTTTTATTATAGCAAAGAGAACAATAAAATACTAGCCTCATCTCATTGTCTCTAGTGTTCTAAGTATTCTTGCCAGATAGAGTCAAAGTCTCCTAGGTTAAAAGAGAAACTGGCATGTTCCTCCAAAAAGCGACTCACCTCATCAAAATCATCCGTGTGTTTTGGGAAGGCTGACTCTTCAAAAGCGAGGTCTGCCAAGATAGACTTGGGACTGTTACTTTTAGGATTGCGCTCAGTCATGAGCCAAGTGTAAAATGATTTTCTCATAAATCTCCCTAAATCAACTCTGTCCCAAACTGGTCTTGCTTGATTTTACCAGCCTTCATAAGACCACCTAAAGCTTTCTTGAACTGACCTTTAGAAATGCCAAAGGTTGCCTTGATGTCGTCTGGAGATGACTTATCATTTAAGGTCATGAAACCGCCATTGCTTTCCAAGTAGGTCAAAATCATCTGAGCATCATTTTCCAACATTTCAAATGAACGAGGTTTGAGAGAGAGGTTCAGAGTGCGGTCCACTTCACGGAAACCAATGACACGCGCATCTAATACTTGACCCAAACGTGGCTCTGCATAGCGCTCGCTAGGATGGATAAAGCCAAGCATGTTATTTTCTGGCAGATAGACAAAGGTCCCTGACAGCTTGAGGCGGTAAACAATGGCTGGCCAGTTTTGGTTCTGCATGTTGTTGTAGGCAGGACGAGCCAGACGTTGGAAGTCTTCTTGATAAGCCAAGAGTCCCCAGATACGGTCTTTCTTGTCCACTTCAAGACGGATATAGAGTTGGTCGCCCTTCTTAGGCCAGAGTTCCTTGAGCTCAGGGAGAATATCGAGTGACACAACGATTTCCTTGTCAGGAAGGCCTGTATCCACAAAGACACCCAAGTCTTTACGAACTTCCGTTACAGTTCCCCAACCAAATTGGTCCTGAGTTGCAGTCACTTCTAGAGTGGTCAAACGGAGTTTTTGCTTCATATCCGTGTAGGCAAAACCTTTAACCGTATCCCCAACTGTATGTTGACCTTCTTCCTTGGCAAGAGCATAGGTCTGGCCATCCTTTTGCACAAAGTAAAAACGGTCGTTTTCATCGATGATCAGTCCAACGATAAAACTTGCAAGATTTGTATTCATATTTCCTTCTTTCGAATAAAACTCAGCCAGCAATGCCAACTGAGTTTTTCTGTTTATTTTTTAGACTTCCAAAAGTTCTTTCTCTTTGTTGGCAGTCATGTCGTCGATGTGTTTAACAGCATCGTCTGTTACTTTTTGAATGTCTTTTTCAAGAGTCTTCAATTCGTCTTCAGTGATTTCTTTTGCTTTTTCTTGTTTCTTAGCTTCGTCCATAGCATCGCGACGGATATTGCGGACAGCCACTTTAGCATTTTCGCCGACCTTCTTCACTTCTTTAGCAAGGTCACGACGAGTTTCTTCTGTAAGAGCAGGGATAACCAAACGAATAACAGAACCGTCGTTAGCTGGTGTGATACCAAGATCAGAGGCATTCAAGGCACGTTCGATGTCTTTCAATGAAGACTTGTCAAATGGTGTCACCAACAAAACACGCGCTTCTGGAATCGTAATTGAAGCGATTTGGTTAAGAGGAGTTTCTACTCCATAGTATTCTACATGTACACGGTCCAGCAAGCTTGCATTGGCACGACCGGCACGGATACCACCAAATTCACGAGCAAGTGATTGGTGAGACTGGGTCATTCTCTCTTTAGCTTTTTCAATAATTGCGTTAGCCATAATCTTTCTTATTCCTTTTCTTAGATATTATTTGAAACTGTTGTTCCGATATTTTCACCAAATACGACACGTTTGATGTTGCCTGGTTGGTTCATGTTGAAGACAACCAAGTCAATGTCGTTATCCATTGAGAGGGTTGAAGCTGTTGAATCCATGATACGGAGACCTTTATTGATAACGTCACGGTGGGTCAATTCTTCAAATTTAACAGCTGTCTTGTCCTTCTTAGGATCGGCATTGTAAACACCGTCGACACCATTTTTAGCCATAAGGATGGCATCCGCTTCGATTTCAGCCGCACGAAGGGCCGCTGTTGTATCTGTTGAGAAGTAAGGTGAACCAATTCCGGCACCAAAGATAACGATACGGCCTTTTTCAAGGTGACGAAGGGCACGTCCACGGACATAAGGCTCTGCTACTTGTTGCATAGCAATAGCTGTTTGCACACGTGTATCAACCCCAACTTGTTGCAATGAATCTGCCATCACAAGAGCATTCATAACAGTCCCAAGCATTCCTGTGTAATCCGCCTGAACACGGTCCATTCCTGCCTCTGCAGCAGGTTCTCCACGCCAGAGATTTCCTCCACCAATAACAAGGGCAATTTCGATACCTAAGCTATGAACTTCTTGAATCTCTTTTGCGATTGTTTGAACTGTTTGGATATCAATCCCTACGCCACGTTCACCGGCAAGGGCTTCACCTGATAACTTGATTAAAATACGTTTATACTTGGGATTCGCCATTTTCACTCTCCTTCTTTTATCCTACCTATTTTATCACAATTTCTAAGATTTTTATAGTATCATGAGCAATTCTTTGAAAAAAATTAGACTGTTAAAAATTCCTCTAAGTCGCTAAGAGCACGCTCTGCAATTTTTTCATAACGGGCCTTCTTATCACGAATACGCTCGCCTTCCAACTCCTTTATGATTCCAAAATTGACATTCATTGGTTGGAAATGTTTGCTGTCGGCATGGGTGATGTAATGAGCTAAGCTTCCAATCGCTGTCGTCTCTGGGAAAATAGCCTCGCTTTCTCCCTTGAAAAGACGAGCCGCGTTAATTCCCGCAACTAAGCCTGACGCCGCTGATTCAACATAACCCTCTACACCCGTCATCTGACCAGCAAAGAAGAGATTTGGTTGTTTCTTAGAACGGTAAGTCTGCTCAAGAAGATTTGGTGAATCCATATAAGAATTGCGGTGCATAACACCATAACGAACAAACTCCGCATTTTCAAGACCTGGAATCATTTGGAAGACACGCTTTTGTTCCCCCCATTTGAGGTGGGTTTGGAAACCGACGATATTGTAGAGGCTACCAGCCGCATTGTCCTGACGAAGTTGCACAACCGCATAAGGAGTCTTAAATTCTCCATCACGAGGTCCTGTGTAGTTGTCCGGATACTCAAGACCCACTGGTTTCATAGGACCATAAAGCATGGTTTTAATACCTCGTTTGGCCATGACTTCGATAGGCATACAGCCTTCAAAATACTTTTCTTTTTCAAAAGAATTGAGCGGAGCTTCTTCCGCATTGACCAAGGCTTCATGGAAATCCATAAATTCTTGCTTGGTCATGGGAGCATTGAGGTAGGCAGCTTCTCCCTTGTCATACCGAGACTTGAGATAGACCTTGTTCATATCGATAGTGTTGACGTCGATAATAGGCGCTGCCGCATCGTAGAAATAGAAACCATCGCCATCATTAAGGGCATGAATCTTTTCAGCCAGAGCATCGCTAGTCAAAGGACCAGTAGCGACAACTGTGATTACATCAGTCGGTAATTCTGTAATTTCATCACGAACCACCTCAATCAAGGGATGGTTGGCAACTTTTTCAGTCACCATTTGGGAGAAACCATCACGGTCCACCGCAAGGGCTCCTCCAGCAGGAACACGTGTAGCCTCAGCAGATTCCAAAATAACAGAACCCAAGCGACGCATTTCTTCCTTGAGAAGACCAACTGCATTTGTCAGAGCATCTCCACGAAGAGAATTAGAACAAACTAACTCAGCAAAATTGTCTGTTTTGTGCTGGGGTGTTGACTTGACACCACGCATTTCATAGAGTTTAACTGGAATACCACGTTCTGCGATTTGGTAGGCTGCTTCAGAACCTGCCAAACCAGCACCGATAACATTGATATAAGATTGAGACACGACACTAATACCTCTTTGGGAGTGTGAAAACAAATTTCACATTGAAAAAGCCAATCGGACTTACTTCGCTTTCGAGTTTCTTGGCTCAGGCTGAAAAAGTCCATAGGACTTACTTCGCTCTCGAGTTTCTTGGCTCAGGCTGAAAAAGTCCACAGGACTTTTTCACTCCCACAAATCTTTCTAATTTTTTCTTCTACTAGTATAACAAAAAAAGGGAAGAAGGAAAACTTCCCTGTTTAGTCATTTTCTTGATTTTCTTCCCAGTCGTGGTAAGCAGCGTAGAGATGACTTTTATTCCACTGGTAAAACTTAGCTACTTCCTTGATAGCTTGATTTTTCTTCATGCCTTGCTGGATACGAGCTTGGATTTCTAAGAACAAGTCCTCCTCGTCTTTTTCCTCCACATCCTGACTGGTACCTTCAACGATGAGAAGGCATTCTCCCTTAAGTGGCGTTTCAGCTATTCTTTCCAGCAATTCAGAGATCTTTCCTCTTTGGTATTCTTCATAGATTTTGGTCAATTCTCTAACCAAGACCACCGAGCGGTCACCATAGACTTCTAGCATATTTTCCAACGTATCTGCTACACGATGGGGCGATTCATAGAAAATCTGGGTTTCTGGATAGTCTTTTTTCGAGTCGAAAAATTGCTTTTGCTGGCCTGATTTTCTGGGTAAAAAGCCGTAAAAGATATGTGGCTGTGGCGCTAAACCACTGGCAATCAAGGCAGAAATTCCTGCAGAGGCACCTGGAACAGTGACAACTGCAATTTCTTCCTCAATAGCTACCTTGACCAAATCATGACCAGGATCTGAGATGCTAGGCAGACCAGCGTCGGATACCTGAGCAATACTTTGTCCTGCTTTCAGGAAATCAATCAAATCAGGAATCTTTTCCTTGGCATTGTGCTCATGAAAACTAATCTGCTTGGTAGAAATGTCAAAATGCTTGAGCAATAGACCTGTATTGCGCGTGTCCTCAGCAGCAATCCAGTCCACTTCTTTCAAGGTCTGGATAGCTCGAAAGGTCATATCATCTAAATTGCCAATCGGCGTTGCCACTAGGTACAGCTTGCCATAGGGAGACTGCCCCTTAAAACTTTTTTGAATCTGCATGCCTACTCCCTGTATAACAACTCGTCACAGAACATACATTCCTCGTCCTGCTCTCGACGTTGTCCATAAAAATCATTACATACGTGAAAACCATCTTTATAAATTCGACGGACACTTTCACGAACATGCTTAGCCTTGACAGGAGCGTCTGCTTCCACCTCACCCAAGCGTTCGCGCAACTTACTATTTTCCAAACGAAGAGCTGTATTTTCCTCTACCAGGCTCTTGAGATTTTTCTTGATGGCTTCCACATCGGCCAAGGTTACCAATAACTGTTGGGAAAAATCATCCAGCGCGTCAAATAATTCTTTTTTGTCCATAAAACAGCCCTTTCCTTTCTTTATCGTTCATTTTTGAATTTATATTTCTTTCAAGACCAGATATTCCATGGCATTTTGAAAGCTGACATTAGCCTGCCACATTTTTCTAGCTTCTAGCAAATCTTGTAGAATCACTCTTACTCTTGCTTGCAGGAGGTCCTGCCCACAGAGGACTTCAAGAATCCGTAAAACCTGATCTTGTTTTTCCTTGTCATCTGCCAAGCTAGCTAGTTTAGCAACTTGCAAATAACTTTCTTTTTTCTTAGCCACTAACCAAATCAGCAGGCGTTCACTTTCATCGACTAAGGTCCAAAAACTTGCCTGATTAGCCAACTTTTCCGCTTCAGCTCGCGATTGACTAAACTGGGCTAAAAGAGTCGCTTTTTTCTTAACCAGCCCCATTTGTTCTAAGAGCAAGATGAGCTTCTCTTCTTGCTTTTTAAAGTGGAAAATCTGGGTTCGACTACGGATGGTCGGCAACATCTTTTCCTCATCGCTAGTCAAGAAGAAAATGTAAACCTCACTCTGGGGTTCTTCGATGACCTTGAGCAGAGAATTGGCTGCATTAGGATGCATTTTCTCAGCTTGCTCGATAATAAAGACCTGTTGCTGGCTTTCAATCCCTGCTTGAGAAAACTGCCCCACCAATTCTCGAATCCGTTCTGTCTTGATGACCTGATTGACTGGCTTAATCAAGGTAACATCTGGAAACTCTCCCTGTTCAATCAGCTTACAATTTCGGCATTTCTCACATGGTAAAACGCCTACTTTATCCGTACAAAAGAGGCTCTTAGCCAAAAATTGCGCCATTTCCAAACTTCCAAAGAAACCTGAAAAGAGGTAGGCATGATTGAGCTGGTTTTGTTCTAGGATACGGATAAAGCGGTCAAACTGATCTGGCTGCCAGGCCTTTAGTTGATCTTGTTTCATTTGGCCAAGCCCATTCTGTCAAACAAGACAGCCTTGGTTGTTTCCACAACTTGCTCCAAAGGAAAACTCGCATCAATCTTGACAATACGATTTCCTTCTTTGTCCAGAAGAGAAAGGTAGCCTTGACGGACTTTTTTGTGCAAGTCCAACCCTTCCAAGTCCAGACGATTGACCTCGCGATTGCTATTAGCAGCAATACGAGCCAGCCCTTCTTCCACCTCTATGTCAAAATAGAGTGTCAAATCGGGTTTGAGGCCATCTGTCGCAAACTGGTTAAGCCAGTCAATGGCTTCAATGTCCAAGCCACGACCAAATCCCTGATAGGCAACAGAACTATCGATAAAACGATCCATAATGACTAACTTGCCAGCTTCAAGTGCTGGGAGAACTTTTTCCACCAAGTGCTGTCTGCGACTGGCGATATAGAGAAGGAGCTCTGTTTTAGCATCCATCTGAGTATGACTTGGATTCAAAATTACTTCACGAATCTTCTCCCCAATCAAGACTCCGCCAGGTTCACGGGTCCTCAGCACCACTACCCCTTTTTCCTCTAAAATTGGAAGCAGAGCCTCTAAAACACTGGTCTTTCCTGCCCCCTCTGGTCCCTCAAGAGAGACTAAAAATCCTTTTGACATGTCTAACTCATTTCTTTTTTACTACTTCTATTCTATCAAAAAAATAGGGGTTTGTGACAATCTTTTTATCTTCTCATTTCATACTCAATGAAAATCAAAGAGCAAACTAGGAAGCTAGTCACAGGTTGCTCAAAACACTGTTTTGAGGTTGCAGATGGAAGCTGACGCAGTTTGAAGAGATTTTCGAAGAGTGTCAACCACCATAAAAGAGGCAGACAAAGCCACCTCTTATTTACCTAGTTCTTGTGTTCGTCTGTAGGCTTGATGAACTGCATCCATGACTGTTCCTCGAAAAGCATGCGCTTCTAGACTCGCTACACCAGCGATAGTCGAACCGCCTGGGCTACAAACTTGGTCTTTCAAAACTCCAGGATGTTGCTGACTTTCAAGGACCAATTGCCCAGCTCCTACCACAGTTTGGGCTGCCATTTTCAATGCTGTTTCTCGTGGCAATCCTGTTTGAACACCCGCATCTGCCAAAGCCTCAATAAAAAGATAGACAAAAGCTGGTCCACAACCTGCAAGACCTGTCGCTGCGTCTATTAAGCCTTCCCCAAGTTCAACCAAGAGACCAGCCTTGGCTAAAAGCTGACAAAAGAGAGCACTGTCCTCAGCCCTGCAATTAGGAGACAAGGCATAACTAATCACTCCTTGACCGATTGAAGCAGGGGTATTTGGCATCATACGAATAATTCGGTGCTGACTTGGAAGAAGACTAGCCAGTTTTTCCAAGGTCAATCCAGCTGCCATGGAAATCAAAAGAAGACTTGCTCGTTTTTCAAGGATGGTCTGATATTGAGAAAGCAAGTCTGAGAACTGAGCAGGCTTCACTCCTAGAAAAATCACATCTGCTTCTGCGAATATTTCGTCATTGCTAGAGGCCTGACCACCAAAGTCTGCAATGAAAGCATCTACCTTGGCTTGGCTACGATTGGCAAGGAGAATCTGAGCACCCATCTTGGCCTGCAAGACAGCCTTGGCCAAACTAGCTCCCATATTCCCCAAACCGATAAATCCAATCTTCATTTCTTACTCCCTTATCTGTCCGTCACCAGTAACCACATACTTGTAGCTAGTCAATTCCTTCAAGCCCATGGGACCACGCGCGTGCAATTTCTGAGTAGAAATCCCCATTTCACAACCAAGACCAAATTGGCCACCATCTGTGAAACGAGTTGAGGCATTGACATAAACCGCTGCAGAGTCCACTTGATCTGTAAAGTAAGCTGCAGCTTCAGCATTTTCAGTCACAATGGCATCCGAATGATGAGTACTGTGTGCTTCAATATGCTCGATTGCTTCCTCAAGACTTGAAACTACTTTAACAGCTAGGACATAGTCTAAAAACTCGGTGTCAAAGTCTTGTGCTTCAGCTGCGTGACCTGAAACAAACTGACTTGCTGTGCTATCTACACGGAATTGAATTGGTTCCAGACCAGCTTCTTTTCGATTCGCAACCAGTACTTGCTCCAAGCGAGGAAGGAAGCTTGCTGCCTTGTCTTCATGAACCAGCAGAACCTCCATGGCATTACATACAGAAGGACGACTGGTTTTGGCATTGTTGATGATAGACAGCGCCTTGTCTTCGTCTGCATCCTTGTCCACATAAACATGGACAATCCCAGTTCCTGTCTCAATAACAGGTACAATCGCATTCTCAACCACCGCATTAATCAAGCCAGCTCCTCCACGAGGAATAAGGAGGTCTAGATGTCCCTTGGCCTTCATCATAGCATAGCTACTTTCTCGGCTGGTATCTTCCACTAGTTGAATCACATCTGGATGAATGGTAGTTGTTTCCAAGCCCTTCTTCAAGGCTGTGACAATGGCATGGGCCGTTTGATAGGCATCCTTACCACTACGAAGAACAACCGCATTTCCACTTTTAAGAGCCAAAGCAGCCGCATCAGACGTCACATTTGGACGGCTTTCATAGATAATACCGATGACCCCCATAGCTACACGTTTTTTGGTGATAACCAAACCATTTTCAAGCTGACTTGTTTCTAAAACTTCACCGATTGGATCTGGTAAAGCAACCACTTCACGAATCCCAGTTGCCATCGCTTCTATACGACCTGCATCCAAATAAAGACGATCTAGCATCACATCTGAGATTTTACCCTTAGCAGCTTCCATATCAATGGCATTGGCTGCTAAAATCTCCTCAGTAGCAGCCACTAAGTGGTCAGCCATGGCTAGCAGGGCTTGGTTTTTCACGACTTCACTAGCTGTGTTGATCGATTTTTTAACAGCCTGTACCTGTTCAAATTGTTCTTGTGTACTTACCATAGTTTACCTCTAAAATTCTGTAAAGAGTAGTTGGATTTCAGGAGTAATGGAAATCCAGTCATCACGGTGAATCAAGACACCCTTGGCTTTTTGAGAACGCAACATATCCTCCAAAGCAGATGCTCCAAATTGCACACGCCCTTTTCCAAGTGATTTTCCACTTTCCTTGTCAAATACTGTCACAATATCGCCGTAAGAAAAGGCGCCTTCTGCTTCAACGATACCAGATAAAAGAAGACTCTTGCCATGTTGAGAGAGAGCTTCTGCAGCCCCTTTATCAACCCAAATAGAACCTTGGCTCTGAGCATAAAAGGCCAGCCATTGTTTCTGAGTACGAAGTCCCTTCTCTTGCGCAACAAAGTAGGAACCATTCTTGGTCTCCTCAGCCGCTTCAATCATGGCATCTGTCTTCAAGGATGAGCAGATATAAACAGGAACTCCTGATTCTGTCGCAATAGTTGCGGCTTTGATTTTGGTTAACATGCCACCTGTACCATTAGACGAACCAGCTCCACCGGCCATATCGATAATCTCACGGTTGATTGTCTCGATTCGCTCCAAGTGTTTGGCTGTTGGATCTGAATTAGGATTTCCAGTATATAGACCGTCTACGTCTGTCAAGAGGACCAAAAGGTCTGCTTGGACCATGGCTGCTACCTGAGCACTTAGAGTATCATTGTCCCCAACCTTGAGCTCATCAATAACGACACTGTCATTCTCGTTGATGATAGGAATCGCTCCACGGCTAAGTAGAACTGACAAAGCCTGATGGGCATTTTTATAACGGCGCTTATCCACAAAGTCATCCTGGGTCAGCAAGATTTGTGCAGAAACGATTTGGCGCAAGAGAAGATTGGTCGTGTATTCTTCCAACAAAAGCCCTTGCCCTACCGCTGCTGAAGCCTGTTTATCAGCAATCTTAGTCGGACGCTTTTTAAATCCTAAGGCACCAAAACCTGCAGCAATGGCACCCGACGACACCAAAATCAATTCATGACCAGCTTCGTGCAACATAGCCAACTGCTGGGTAATAGCCTTTACCTTACTACGTGATAAACTTCCATCCTCATTTGTCAGAGAAGAAGTCCCCACCTTAAAGACAATCCGTTTGTATTTCATAGTCTCACTCCGATTCTTCATATTTATCCATTATAACATGAATGGCAGGAAATAGAAAAGAGTTGATAGGAAAAAGAAGGCCCTAAAACCTTCTTTTTTACTACTGTTCTGATTCCGATTTATTTGCACTCGTTTCAGAGCTTTGTGAAGTTGAGGAAGTCAAATCCTGACTAGTTGAAGAACTTGTAATACTTTCGTGTTGACTCGTTTCTTTATTTTCAAGATCTTTTTTCACTACTTCACTAGATTCTTTTATTTCTGAATTACTTGTGACTTTAGTTGTAACAGATTTCTCTACCGGAACATCCACTAACCAGGCACCACTTGAATCAACAGTATAGCCTTCTGGTGTCTTACCATTCACAAGTAATTGACCATTTTCTTTCAAGAAGTACCATTTATCCTTGTCTTTGATCCAACCCACAGCTCGTGAACCGTCTGTCTTGTAGAAATACCAATCATTTGCCTTTTTAAGCCAGCCTTGCTTCATAGCTCCTGATTCTTCTAGATAGTAATGATGACCAGAAACTTCTATCTCGCCTGTCTTCATGATACCAGTAGAATCCATATAGTACCAGGTTTCTTTATCTTTTACCCAACCCGTTTTCATTTCTCCTGATTGAGCAAAGTAATACCATTGCCCCTTATATTGAAGCCAACCTGTTTGTAGCGAACCATCCTTGGATAAATAATAATTCTGACCTCCAGTATTTATCCAACCAATTTCCATCTGATTTTCTTTGTTGAAATAATACCAGCTTCCATCGATTTTTTTCCAATTTTTAGCAGAAGCACCAGAGTCTGTCAAATAGAACCAACGATTATTCCATTTTTTCCATTGATTCTGTAACAAGATACCCGTTTGATTGAAGTAATACCATTCACCCTTGATTTCATTCCAACCTACTGCATATTCTCCTGTAGAATCAGGCGCTTGATACCACCAGTTCCCATATGCACTCTTATGCCAACCAGCTTGAAAACTTGGAATCGGCTTGTAGGAAGTTGAAATATTGACAAAACCGTCTTTTCGAATATCAAAAACTGTTGCATCATAGTCTTTGCTGGCTGCGTTGATTCTCTCAATTCCTCGTTCTTTAAGCCAATTGACATACTCACTATCAACACCATTTTTCCAAGGTAAACTATCCGAAGTTTGAACAATCAAACTCGGACTCAAATTTTTAATAAAATCCTTGGTATTTGATTTGTTGGTATCATGGTGATGATTAAACTTCATCAAATCAACTTTTCCAATGAGAGGACCATACTTGTCTTCTGCTCCATGAACATTATCTAAGTCGCCCCCAAGGTAAATTTTCTTACCATTGACTTTTACCACGCTAATCAAAGAATTAGAATTATCATCCCAAATTTTCTTTAATTCACCTGATGAATCAGTTTCATTTTCATAGTTATAGAGTTGAATATCCATGTCTCCAAACTGAAAATGAGCATCCCCTTGTGTGATATTTTGAATAACTGAAACACCTTTTTCAGCGGCAGTCTGTAAAACCTTATCATAGCCATACATATTATCCCATAGACGTTCAGAATTAGTAATACGATTATCACTATATTTTTTAAGATAAACTCGGTCAACTGGATAGGTAGACAGTAATTCATCAACATTTCCAATATGGTCACTGTGAGTATGAGTGACTAAAATAAAATCAAGTTTTTGAACACCCAATTCCTTCAAACGACGAAAGACACGGTCTGTTAGAACATGCTTATAAGATGTTTCAATTCCTTCTCTCCACGGATAACGAGAATCACTTCCATCTGGGAAATCATAATCTTCTCCTGTATCAATCATGGCAAAATGTCCATTGCTTTCAAGAATAATCGCATCACTGCCACCTTCTTGAACATTGATAAAGTGAATTTTATTTCCTGAACTTTCTTGAGCTTGAACATCTCCATACCATGACAAACCTAAAAAAGCGCCTGCAAGTGCTAAACTAGTTAATTTCTTTTTCATTCTTACTTCCTCAATCTCTCCAAAGTTTCCTTAAAAATCTCTGGGATATCTGCTGTAAATTCCAAAATCTCACCTGTTCTCGGATGAGTAAAACCTAGGGTCTTGGCATGAAGAAATTGTCCATGCCCTTTCAGAGTCTTACGAGGACCATAGACTTCATCCCCAGCGACTGGATGACCAATATAAGCCATATGAACACGGATTTGATGGGTACGCCCTGTCTCCAGTTGTAACTCCACTAAGCTGTAATCACCAAAGCGTTCCAAGACGTGGAAACGAGTCACTGCAGGCTTCCCTTTAGCAGTCACAGCCTGTTTCTTACGGTCTTTTTCACTACGGCCAATCGGCGCTTCAATCACACCACGATCATTAGGCAAATTTCCATGAACAATCGCCCAATATTTGCGGAGAGACTTTTTATCCTTAAGTTCTTGGGCAAGTGCTAGATGCGCCTCATCATTTTTAGCAATCATGAGAAGACCCGACGTATCCTTATCAATACGGTGAACAATTCCTGGACGCAGAACCCCATTGATACCCGACAAGTCCTTAATATGATACATAAGGGCATTTACCAGAGTTCCACTAGTATGACCAGCACTCGGATGCACAACCATCCCCTGAGGTTTGTTAACGACGGCCACATCCTCATCTTGGTAGATGATTTCTAGCGGAAGATTCTCAGCTACATACTCTAAAACCTCTGGTTCTGGCAGATGGTAAGTGACGACATCGCCCTCTTGAACTGTGTATTTAGCTTTCTTTACTTGGCCATTGACCAAGACCTGACCTGATTTGATTTGTTCATTCGCGAGACTGCGTGATAATTCTGTCAAATCCGACAAAGCCTTATCCAAACGCAGGCCACCAGTTTCAATTTTAATTTCCATTTATTTCCTCTTTTAGCATTGCAATTAATAAAATAATCACTCCAACAGTCAGATAGCTATCTGCCACATTGAAAATTGCAAAATTGATAAAGTCAAGGTGGAACATATCCACAACAAAACCTTGACTCACCCTGTCAATAAAGTTTCCAAGACCACCTGCGATAATCAAGGTTAACCCCAAGACCATCCAGAATGAGTCCTCCATGTGTTTATGTAGATACCAAATGGCACCTACCACGACAACCAGAGTAATGACAGCGAATAAGAACTGCTGATCTTGTAGGATAGAAAAGGCTGCCCCTCGATTTTGCAGGTAGGTCAAGCTAACGAAATTGGGAATCCAAGAACGCACTTCACCCAGTGGAATCTGCTGGACGATATAGGATTTAACTAATTGATCCAGCCCAATCAAAAGCAATACAATGACTGCCACTATTCCTCTTTTTTTCATGATTTCCTCTTCTGATTAAAATATTCTTGCATGACTTCTACAAAGAGAGTCCCAGCTTGACTAAGCTCCACTTCCTCACGTTTAACATAGACCATGCGATTATCCAAATTATCCTTGAGACGAATAACTGTGATGCCATTAACACTGTCACTATCTAAAAATCCAGAACCTGTCGCATAGGCGTCCGTCCGCTCCAAAATACCATTCAAGGTAGCACGGTCTGTCACATTAAACATCTGTGAGCTTGCGCTGGTGTCGACAAAGTTCTCTGAATAATAAAGGTACTCATCTTTCTCTTGAGTGAAACGAACCGTTGGTAGATCTGCTAAATCCTCCATGACCAATTCCTCTTTCTGGGCTAAAGGATGCCCCTCTCGGAGATAAATATGGGTATGGAAGGGAATCAATTCAATGACCTCAAGGCCTAGCTTTTCAACCCGTTGCATAATCCCTTTTTTATTTTGATTGTTGAGGTAGATAATCCCAATCTCACTATGCCCTTGGGCTACTTCGTCTAAGATTTGAACAGTAGTCGATTCAAAAATACGGAAATTTTTGTAATCAGGATAGCGCTCTGAAAAGGCAGTAATAGTTGGTGGCAAGAAGTCATAGTGCTGACTAGCAATGGAAAATTCATCCTTTTCTTCTTCAGGATTGGCATACTGATTTTGAAAAATATCAAATCCTTTAACCAATTCTTGCGCTTTTTCATAGAATTCCATACCACGACGAGTCAAGAAAGTCCCTGAGCTGGTCCGACGGAAAATCTTAAAGCCCAACTCTTTTTCCAAATCACGAACAGAAATAGACAGACTCGGCTGACTAACATACATCTTTTCAGCAGCTTCACGAAAAGTACCGCTATTCGCAATAGCCACAACATAGCGTAATTGTTGAATGTTCATCTTCTACCCCCAACTTCTTTATCTTTTTATTATACCATATTTTAGAAGTTTTCCATCGAAGAAAAATAATGTCACTCATAAAATTCATCTACACTAAGAACGAAAAAATCATGGGTAGCAAAACAAAAAAAGAGGCTCTCCGAAAACTCGGAAAGCCTTAGTTTATGCTACTTCTAGCTTCCTCGCCTTTATATTTCAAGGCTCGGGATAAAAAGGTTCACTGGACCTTTTTATTTTGCGATTGGGTAAACAGAAACTTGTTTTTTATCGCGTCCTTTACGTTCAAAGCGTACTACGCCTTCAACCTTAGCGAACAAAGTATCGTCTCCACCACGACCAACGTTTACACCTGGATAGATGTGTGTACCACGTTGACGGTAAAGGATTGATCCACCTGTTACAGTTTGTCCGTCAGCTGCTTTAGCTCCAAGACGTTTCGCTTGTGAATCACGTCCGTTTGATGTAGAACCTCCACCTTTTTTGTGGGCGAAAAGTTGCAAGTTGTTAAGAGTCATTTTTAACATAATGTTTTCCTCCGTGTTAGTTTTCTGTGATAACTCTGGTTTGGACGAACTCAGATGAGTCCTCCGATATGTTTGCCATACCCAAGAAAAATGATTCGAAGAATAACTGGGTCATTTCTCTCTGGTGTGAAGGAAGATCTTTTGGTATTTCCACCATCAGATAGCCACCTTCATCTTCGTTTAATTCTAGGATTGGTTCATAGCCTGCAAATTTCTCAATAGAATTGATAAAGTTAATGGCAAGCGTAGAAACCGATGCACACACGACATCTAAGCCGTATTCGCCACTCTCGGCGTGTCCAGTAATTTCCGCACTCCTCAGCTCGCCATCTTCGGCTCTCTCAAAGACTGCCTGTATCATGTGTTCTCCTTAAAATTAAGCGTTGATTGCGTTGATGACAACTTTTGTATATGGTTGACGGTGACCTTGTTTACGGTGGCTACCTTTTTTAGGTTTGTACTTGTAAGTAACAACTTTCTTTTGTTTTCCTTGTTTTTCAACAGTTCCAACTACAGTAGCTCCAGCAACAAGTGGAGTTCCGACAACAGTGTTTTCACCACCAACAAGAACAACTTCGTTAAAAGTAACTTCTTGACCAGCTTCAACGTTCAATTTTTCAACGTAAACTGCTTGACCAACTTCAACTTTAACTTGTTTTCCGCCAGTTTTGATAATTGCGTATGTGCTCATTATGCACCTCCTATGATTTTTATGGGTTTCCCCGATTTTTTTGTGAAGACTCGCCTAGCATCGTGGGACAAACCACTTAAACTTGAATAATCAAGCAACGATGTTCGTGCGGTTGCACAGGATCGTGCATAGTCAACTCTTCAAGTATAGCATATCTCCTATTTTCTTACAAGTAATAACACCTAAAATGAAGCTTTTTCTTTTACTTTTTTCTGCCAAGAGGCAAAAAGCATGCTGAGGTAAAAAATGCTCATCATAATGGGAACACCAAGAATGGTCTTTTCATGATAGAAAATCGTCAAATAGGCTGAAAAGACAACGCCAAGGACAAAACTACTAAGCAGGCTAACAAATATAAATCCTTCACGCAAAAAAGGTGTGTGCTTGGTTCGGAAATAATCTCCAAAAGCCAGCATGGTCCGTTTGATATTCCCTGTCATAAAAGCGTTATTATAGGCAATACCCGACACTTCTCCAAAAGCAGTTGTCACCAGTCCCATACAGAAAGCTAAGGGCGGCACTAGATAGATATTATCTACAGTTTGCGGCACAAAACCAATAATGATTGATAAGATTGCCAAAGGAATCAGTGACAGAATTGGTTTTTTCACAATTCTCAATTTTTCCTTATAAATCGTTAGTAAAAAGACTCCCATCATAAAAGCTAGTAAGGTCATTACTTTGGCACTGGCATCTGACACATTGTGTTGAATGAGTCCCACTGATAAAAAGACTACATTCCCAGTTTGTCCAGCTACAAGAGTATTCCCTCGCACAATAAAAGTATAGGCATCTACATAACCTGCACAAAAAGTCAAAAAAAGCGCTAGCCTCTTAGACTGACGTGATATTTTTCTTATAGGTAATAACCTCATTTTCCCTCCCATTTCATTTACTCATCTCATTATTGTACCACTTTCTTTGAAAAAGGCCTAGTAGCTTATTTGAAATTTTTTACCCTCTGTTGGATAGTCCCGTCTATCTATGTTATAATGAAAGAAGGATTTGAAATCGGAAAAGGAGTAACTATGCTTAAATTAGGTGTCATCGGAACAGGGGCTATCAGCCACCACTTCATAGAAGCAGCCCATTCCAGTGGAGAATACAAGCTGGTCGCAGTCTATTCTAGAAAACTAGAAACTGCAGCAACCTTTGCTTCCCGCTACCAGAATATCCAACTCTTTGATAAAGTAGAGGACTTCTTCAAGAACTCCTTTGATGTGGTCTATATTGCTAGTCCAAACTCCTTGCATTTTGCTCAGGCAAAAATTGCATTGTCTTCAAGTAAACACGTCATTCTTGAAAAGCCAGCTGTCACTCAGCCACAAGAATGGCTGGATTTGGTTCAAACAGCTAATAAAAATCACTGTTTTATCTTCGAAGCAGCTCGTAATTACCACGAAGAAGCTTTTACTACTATCAAAAACTTTTTAGCAGACAAGCAAATTTTGGGAGCAGATTTCAACTATGCCAAGTATTCTTCCAAAATGCCTAACTTGTTGGCTGGGGAGACACCTAATGTCTTCTCAAATCGTTTTGCTGGCGGAGCCCTTATGGATTTGGGGATTTATCCTCTCTACGCTGCCGTTCGCCTCTTTGGAAAGGCTCAGGACGCGACCTACATGGCTCAACAGCTTGACAATAGCATGGACCTGAATGGAGATGGAATCCTCTTCTACCCTGAATTTCAAGTTCATATCAAAGCTGGGAAAAACATCACTTCCAATCTTCCTTGCGAGATTTATACGACAGATGGTACCTTGACCCTCAACACCATCGAACATGTAAGCTCAGCTATTTTTACCGACCACCAAGGACATCAAGTCCAGCTCCCTATCCAACAGGCTCCTCATACGATGACTGAGGAAGTCGCTGTATTTGCACAGATGATTCAGCAACCAGACCAGACACTTTACAAGACTTGGCTGGACGATGCAAGCTCTGTTCATGACCTACTATATACCATGCGCCAGACTGCTGGCATTAGATTTGAGGCAGAAAAATGAAAACCAAACTACCAACTGAATGGCAAAAACTGAGTGACCAACTCGGTTTCCAAGAATTCACCCCCATTCAAACTCAACTATTTGAGCCCCTTCTTGCTGGAGAAAACCTCCTAGGAGTGAGCCCAACAGGAACTGGTAAGACCCTAGCTTACCTTCTACCAAGTCTTCTCAGACTACAAAAGAAAAAAGCCCAACAACTCTTGATTCTAGCACCAAATACAGAGCTCGCTGGACAGATTTTTGATGTATGTAAAACGTGGGCTGAAGCTATCGGCTTGACAGCCCAACTCTTCTTATCAGGTTCGAGTCAGAAACGCCAGATTGAACGCCTAAAAAAAGGACCAGAAATTCTGATTGGAACCCCTGGCCGTATCTTTGAACTCATTAAACTGAAAAAAATCAAGATGATGAATGTGGAAACCATCATCCTGGATGAATTCGACCAATTGCTAGATGATTCTCAGATTCACTTTGTTGAGAAAATCACTCACTACGCACCGCGTGACCACCAACTCGTCTACATGAGTGCGACGACCAAGTTTGACCAAGAAAAGATTGCGCCTAACACACGTACCATTGATCTTTCTGACCAAAAATTGGACAACATCCAGCACTTCTACATGCAGGTAGATCAACGTCACCGAGTGGATATGCTACGAAAACTAGCTCATGTAGAGGATTTCCGTGGTCTGGTCTTCTTTAACAGCCTATCAGACCTTGGAAGTTCAGAAGAAAAACTACAGTATCGGGATATCTTGGCTGTTTCCCTCGCTAGTGATGTCAATGTCAAATTTAGAAAAGTCATCTTAGAAAAATTTAAAGACAAGCAACTAACCCTGCTTCTTGCAACTGACCTTCTGGCTCGTGGAATTGATATCGATAGCCTAGAATGTGTCGTAAACTTTGATGTCCCAAGAGATATCGAAACCTACACTCACCGTGCTGGACGTACTGGACGTATGGGCAAGGAAGGTTATGTTATTACTCTTGTCACTCATCCAGAAGAAATCAAAAAACTCAAAAAGTTTACAAGTTTACGTGAAATTGTCCTAAAAAATCAAGAACTCTATATCAAATAAAGCTCCGTTTGCTCTATGCCCATCAAGTGTATAGAGCTTTTTTATGTAAACAATTCTTCAATTTTAGTTCAATATCAGAAAAAAGAACCTTGCTACGCAAGATTCTTTTAGTGTCTGACTTAAATAATTGTTCTTCTGGGAACTAAATCGAATTAAGCTTCGATTTCTGTAACCATACCTGAACCAACAGTACGTCCACCCTCACGGATAGAGAATGTAGTACCTTGTTCTACGGCGATTGGGTGGATCAACTCAACGTCGATTGTCACGTTATCACCAGGCATTACCATTTCAGTACCTGCTGGAAGTTCGATTGAACCTGTAACGTCAGTAGTACGGAAGTAGAATTGTGGACGGTAGTTGTTGAAGAATGGAGTGTGACGTCCACCTTCTTCTTTAGTAAGGATGTAAACTTCACCTTTGAATTTAGTGTGTGGGTTGATTGAACCTGGTTTAGCGATAACTTGTCCACGTTCGATTTCGTCACGTTGAACACCACGAAGAAGTACACCTACGTTATCTCCGGCAAGACCTTCGTCAAGTTGTTTACGGAACATTTCAACACCAGTAACAACTGCTTTTTGAGTTTCTTCTTTGATACCAACGATTTCGATTTCGTCGTTGACTTTAACGATACCACGGTCGATACGTCCTGAAGCAACTGTACCACGTCCAGTGATTGAGAATACGTCTTCGACTGGAAGAAGCAATGGTTTGTCAGTGTCACGTTCTGGTTCTGGGATGTACTCATCAACTGTGTTCATCAATTCCATAACGATGTCTTCGTATTTAGTGTCACCTTCAAGGGCTTTAAGAGCTGAACCTTGGATAACTGGAAGATCGTCACCTGGGAAGTCGTATTCTGACAATAGGTCACGGATTTCCATTTCAACCAATTCAAGCAATTCTTCGTCGTCAACCAAGTCAACTTTGTTCATGAAGACGATAAGGTGTTTAACACCAACCTGACGTGAAAGAAGGATGTGCTCACGAGTTTGTGGCATTGGTCCGTCAGTTGAAGCTACTACAAGGATAGCTCCGTCCATTTGAGCGGCACCAGTGATCATGTTTTTAACGTAGTCCGCGTGTCCTGGAGCGTCGATGTGAGCGTAGTGACGTTTTTCAGTTTCGTACTCAACGTGCGCAGTGTTGATAGTGATACCGCGTTCGCGTTCTTCTGGAGCAGCATCGATAGACGCATAGTCTTTAGGTTGGTTAACTGATGAAGGCAAGCGACGTGCCAAAACAGTTGTGATAGCTGCAGTTAGGGTAGTTTTACCGTGGTCAACGTGTCCGATAGTACCAATGTTAACGTGTGGTTTACTACGATCGTATTTTTCTTTTGCCATTTGAGTAAAAGCCTCCAATAAAATATATTTTATAGATAGACAGTAGGCAATACAGTCTAACTTTCCTTACTATTTTATCAAATTTCAGCTAAATTGCAAGTGTTTTACAAAGTTTTTGTGAATTATTCTTAATCAACTAATTCTAAACGACACTTCTACTCCTATCACCTAGCTAAACAAAAAGAAAAATCAGGAATTCCTGACTTTTACTTAGCTAATTCTCTTTCTCGTTCTTTCATTATTTTATGATTTTCATACAAACGTGATAAAAACTTAGAAATTTCTTTTAAGATAGAATAGGTTGGTACTGCAACAATCATACCAATGACACCATAAATATTACTTGATAACAAAAGTAATACTAAAATCGTAATTGGATGGACTTTCATCACACCACCTACGATACGAGGGTAGAGAATATTTCCATCCACTTGTTGAATAATCAACATATAAACAACTGCAATCAGCATTCTATGGGGATCAGTAAAGACATTGGCGATAATCATCGGAATCAAACCAATACTTGGACCTACATAAGGAATGAGATTGGCTAATCCTGAAAAGATAGCGAAGACCAAAGCGTATTTCAAACCGATTACGCTATATCCGATAAAGGCCAAACAGCCAATAATAATCGCATCAATGGCAACTCCACTAATATATCGAGCGATTGTAGCATTCAAATTTTTTAAAAGACCTGTAATATGCAACTTATCTCGCTTTAAAACAGTACGTTCAAGCATCGGCAAGAATTTGTGACCATCTAACAAAAAATAAATTAAAAATACAGGGGTCATGATAATAATCAAAACAGTACTAAAGAGCGCAGATAGGACACTTCCAACACTATTGGTAACACTATTTAGAATATTTTGTAGAATATCTACATAGGAGAGATTTAACTGTTGAATAGTCGCTTGAATATCTAAATTTTGAAAGGCTGGATAAGTGGATAAATCGATAATCAAATCTTGCAGACGACTGTAGATTGTCTGACTTGTTGCTATCAAACTTGTCAACTGATTAATCAAAATCGGTAAGAGATAGACTACCCCAATAACTAGCCCCCAGACCAAGGCGCACAAGGTTAGTAGAATACCAATGATACGGTTAATTTTGAAATACTTTTGTAAAAAATTTACAATAGGATTGGTCAAATAATATAAAAAACCACCTAAAAGAAAGGGAATCATTATAGTGTTTGCAACGCTTACAAAAGGCGTCATAATCCCACCCATCTGTCTCCATAAATAAAAGATAATGGTTAATAGTAAAATCTCACTGGTCCAAAAAAATAATTTATTCTTACGAAACATGAGGTACCTCCATTTATCTATTTTACCACACTTTCAAAAAAGCTTCTTTCTTATATCATGAAACTGGGAATATTTTTTTCTTTATGATAGAATAAACTTACTATGAAAAAAATAATTTTAACTCTTTTAAGCCTTTCCGTTATTGGCTCAGCATCTACTGTTGCTGCCCAAGATTTTAATATTGCTGCTAAACATGCGATTGCTGTTGAGGCCAATACTGGCAAAATTCTCTATGAGAAAGATGCAACCCAGCCAGTTGAAATTGCTTCAATCACAAAGTTAATTACTGTTTATCTTGTCTATGAAGCCTTAGAAAACGGCAGTATTACACTATCAACTCCGGTAGATATCTCTGATTATCCATACAAATTAACGACAAATTCTGAAGCAAGTAATGTTCCTATGGAAGCTCGTAATTATACCGTCGAACAACTACTTGAAGCAACATTAGTATCCAGTGCTAACAGTGCAGCTATTGCCTTAGCAGAGAAAATTGCTGGCTCAGAGAAGGACTTTGTTGACATGATGCGAGCAAAACTCTTGGAATGGGGAATTCAGGATGCTACTGTTGTTAATACAACGGGCCTTAACAATGAGACTCTAGGGGATAACATTTACCCAGGCTCTAAAAAAGATGAGGAAAATAAACTCAGTGCATATGATGTCGCTATCGTTGCTCGCAACCTCATCAAAAAATACCCACAAGTCTTGGAAATCACCAAAAAAACTTCTTCTACTTTTGCTGGAATGACAATCACTTCTACCAACTATATGTTAGAAGGCATGCCTGCTCATCGTGGTGGTTTTGATGGACTTAAGACAGGGACAACAGACAAGGCTGGAGAATCTTTTGTTGGTACTACCGTCGAAAAAGGGATGAGGGTTATCACAGTTGTTTTGAATGCAGATCATCAAGACAATAATCCTTACGCTCGTTTCACAGCTACATCTTCACTAATGGATTATATCTCTTCTACATTCACACTTCGTAAAATCGTTCAGAAAGGTGATGCTTATCAAGATAGCAAAGCCCCTGTACAAGATGGAAAAGAAGATACTGTCACTGCTGTTGCCAAAGATGATATCACTCTAATTGAACGTGTTGGGAGTCAAGCTTCCCAATCTATTCAATTCACACCTGATTCTAAGGCAATTCCAGCACCACTTGAAGCCGGAACAGTGGTTGGACATTTGACTTATGAAGACTCAGACTTGATTGGTCAAGGTTACATTACCACAGAACGGCCTAGTTTTGAAATGGTAGCAGAAAAGAAAGTAGAAAAAGCCTTCTTCTTAAAAGTTTGGTGGAATCAGTTTATCCGCTTCATCAACGAAAAATTATAAAAAAATCGCGATTTTAAACCGCGATTTTTTTGTTTTTTAAATTTCATAATACGGAAACGGACGGTCACTATCTAAAGGACGATTTGGAATTTCTTGTTCCAAAATAGCATGCCAACCAGATACCAATTCTTCAAAAGTCAGTTGTGCTTCTGGAGAAGCTGTTGTCAGCTTCCGACCAAACCAAGCCATGGTTGCAGTTTCAAACTGAAGCATTGCGTATTCAATGACTGAAACCTTCGCTTCTTCGTAATTCTCATTTACTGCTCGAGCTACCTCTTGTGCTTGAGGAAGTAGTTGATTGCTAATCTTAGCGACAATACTTTCATCCATCTCTTTAAACGAAAGGAGCTGACCGTTTATTTGATAAAAGAGCTCAAAGGTTTCTTGATTATCCTTAAAATTAGCAAGAACAAAAGCACGTTCTACTGCCTCAGGACCACCAACAGCTTTTACAGCGTTTATCAAAAGAAGCTCTTCCGTTTGTCTCCAATAATCATCTGCTTCTTCTGCTAAATCATTTGTAAACGGTGGAACAATTTCCTCGGCAGGAATTTCACCTTTATTCGCTTTTTCAACATTACCAAATAATTTTTTTAAGAATCCCATTTGCTTCTCCTTTTTGGATTTATCCGACTGATCCTTCCATTTCATAGCTGATCAAACGGTTCAGCTCAACAGCATACTCCATTGGAAGTTCTTTTGTGAAGGGTTCCACAAATCCCATAACGATCATCTCAGTTGCCTCAGATTCTGACAATCCACGGCTCATGAGGTAATAGAGCTGTTCTTCTGAAATCTTAGAAACCTTAGCTTCGTGTTCCAAAGCTACTTGCGAGTTATGAATTTCATTAAATGGAATGGTATCTGATGCTGACAAGTCATCCATGATAATGGTATCACATTCGATGTGAGAGACAGATTTCTTAGAGTTTTTATTAAAGGTTACTTGTCCACGATAGTCAACCTTTCCTCCACCTTTAGCGATGGATTTAGACACAATAGACGAGCTGGTATGTGGAGCATTGTGGATCATCTTGGCACCAGTGTCCTGGTGTTGCCCTGCATTGGCAAAAGCGATAGAGAGCATAGTACCACGCGCCCCTTCTCCATCAAGGTAAACTGATGGATATTTCATGGTAGTCTTGGCACCCAAGTTACCATCAATCCACTCAACAGTAGCATCTTTTTGAGCTTTAGCACGTTTCGTTACCAAGTTATAGACGTTATCAGACCAGTTTTGGATGGTTGTATAACGCATATAAGCACCATCCAAGGCAAAGATTTCTACAATGGCCGCATGTAAGCTGTTACTTGAATAAGTCGGTGCTGTACATCCTTCAACGTAGTGGACACTTGCTCCCTCATCAACGATAATCAAGGTACGTTCAAACTGACCAGTATTTTCGTTATTGATACGGAAGTAAGTTTGAAGTGGAATATCTACCTTGACCCCTTTTGGTACGTAGATAAAGGTTCCACCTGACCATACTGCCGAGTTGAGGGCAGCTAACTTGTTATCAGTCGGCGGTACCAACTTAGCAAAGTATTGTTTAAACAAGTCTGGGTATTCCTTGAGGGCAGAATCCGTATCTGTAAAGATAATCCCTAATTTCTGGAACTCTTCCTTCATGTTGTGGTAAACCACTTCTGACTCATACTGGGCAGAGGCACCTGCTAGATAAGCACGCTCAGCTTCCGGAATCCCAATACGTTCAAAGGTTTCTTTGATTTTTTCAGGAACCTCATCCCAAGAACGGGCTGGCTTATCAGATGGTTTTTGATAATAAATCAGGTCATCAAAATCAATCTCTGACAAATCTGCTCCCCAAGTTTGCATGGGCATTTTTTTGAAGGTTTCATAAGACTTCAAACGGAATTCTAACATCCACTCAGGTTCTCCCTTAGCAGCTGATAGTTCACGAATGACATCTTCATTCAATCCTTTTCCTGTCGATAGGACAGGCTCTACATCATCATGGAAACCAAATTTATATTCACCAAGGTCAATTGGTTTTGGTTCTACTCTTTCTTCAGCCATAATATCCTTTCTTTCATTCTTCATTTCTACTGATTCATAAGACAAAAGAAACTTGTCTTACTAATTTTCTTGATTTTCAATTGTTTTCTTTAGGGCGTTCCAAGCTAGGGTTGCACACTTAATTCGTTGAGGGAATTTGGCAACACCTGACAAGAAAGCAGCATCACCAAGACTATCTTGTCTGTCATCTTTTTGCCCTTGAACCATTTCAGAAAAAATAGTTGCAAGTTCTAAAATTTCTTGTTTGGTTTTTCCTAAAACTGCATCTGTCATCATGCTAGCAGAGGCAGTCGAGATGGTACAACCTGAGTTTAGAAAAGCGATATCCTCCAAGCGGTCATCTGCATCAAACTTGACGGAGAGATTGATCACATCCCCACAGGTTGGATTGTTGAGGCTGATTTGTTCAGCGTCTTCTAACTTCCCTTGGTGATGTGGATTTTTCGAATGGTCCGCTACCACTGCCATATAAAGGCTATCTAGTTTAGAAAGTGCCATTGAAAAACTCCTTTGTTTTTTGTAAAGCATCGACTAGCTTGTCACAATCTGCCTTAGTATTGTAGATATAAAAACTTGCGCGGGCTGTTGCTGGAACTTCCAAATACTGAAGCAAGGGTTGGGCACAATGGTGACCCGCACGAACTGCCACACCTTCATAATCCAGAGCTGTAGCAAGGTCATGCGGATGAAGGTCGCCTAGGTTAAAGGCAATGACACCTGAACGTTGAGCCAAGTTCTGCGAACCATAAATAGTCAATCCTTCAATCTCCTGCAGTTTTGGATAGACGTATGCAACAAGTTCCTGTTCATGAGCTTCAATGGCATCCATACCAATCTTTTCCAGATAATCCACTGCTGCAGCTAGTCCGATAGCACCCGCCATATTTGGAGTTCCTGCCTCGAATTTCCAAGGCAATTCCTTCCAGCTAGCAGTTTGCTCATAGACGAAATCAATCATCTCACCGCCAAATTCAACTGGTGACATTTGTTGCAGATACTTCTCTTTGCCATAAAGGACACCGATACCAGTCGGACCAGCCATCTTGTGACCTGAAAAGGCGAAGAAGTCCACATCCAAGTCCTGGACATCAATCTTCATATGTGGCGTAGACTGAGCACCATCCACCACCATAATAGCTCCAACTTGGTGAGCTAATTGAGTGATTTCCTTGATCGGATTGACCACACCAAGAACATTTGAAGCATGAGCTAGGGAGACAAACTTGACTCTATCAGTCAATTTAGCCCGCAAATCATCCATTTCCAGAGCTCCGTCCTTGAGATAAACATAGACCAGCTCTGCTCCAGTCTTGCGACAAGCTTCCTGCCAAGGAATAATATTGGAATGATGTTCCATGACAGAAATCAAGACCTGATCTCCCTCAGTCAGAACTTCCTCAGCAAAGCGTGCCACCCAGTTAAGGCTGGTTGTAGTTCCTCTAGTAAAGAGAACTTCCTTTGTAGACCCTGCATTGATAAACTTACGAATGGTTTCACGAGCGGCTTCATAAGATGCTGTTGCTCGTTCTGCCAAGGTATGAACACCACGGTGAACATTGGCATTGTCCTGCTCATAGTAGCGGTTGATTATTTCCAGAACTGCTAATGGTTTTTGTGTCGTCGCAGCATTGTCCAGATAGACCAGAGGTTCGTCGTTGACAATCTGGTCTAAAATTGGAAAATCCTTGCGAATCGCTTCTACATCTAACATATGCTTCCCCTTAGCGTTTTGACAATTTTTCTTCGATTGTTGCAATCATTTCATCACGAACTTCTTTGACTGGTATCTCAACAATAACAGATCCAAGGAAACCACGGACAACTAAGCGTTCTGCAGTTGCCTTGTCCAAGCCACGGCTCATGAGGTAGTACATGTCTTCTGGATCTACTTGTCCGATAGAAGCCGCGTGACCTGCAGTAACGTCATTTTCGTCAATCAAAAGAATTGGGTTGGCATCTGAACGTGCTTGGTCTGAAAGCATGAGAACACGACTCTCTTGTTGCGCATCGGCTCCCTTGGCACCCTTGATAATGTGGCCAATACCATTGAAGGTCAAGGTTGCTTTTTCAAGAATAACCCCATGTTGGAGGATATTTCCGATTGAGTTACATCCGTAGTTAGTCACTCGAGTATCAATCCCTTGAACCTGACGTCCACTTGAAAGAGCTACCACTTTAAGGTCAGCATGGCTACCGTTACCAATCAAGTCACTATCAAAATCCGCAACAACATTTCCTTCGTTCATGACACCGATTGCCCAGTCAATACTTGCATCGTTGCCTAATTTACCACGACGGCTAATGTAAGCAGTGACGTTTTCACCTAAACGGTCAATAGCCGCAAACTTCACTTGCGCACCAGAACGTGCAATCACTTCCACTGTGATATTGGCAGTTGCTTTGGCACTTCCTTCACCGCGTGACTCTAGACGCTCCAGATAACTAATCTTAGAATTTTTACCAGCGATAATCATAATATGCTTGTTAAACGGCACATCGCTATCGCTGTCTTGGTAGAAAATTCCTTCGATTGGTTCTTTAATCTCAACATTATCAGGAATGTAGAGAACAGCACCACTGTTGAAATAAGCTGTATGGTAGGCTGCTAATTTATCATCGTCGTACTTAACAGATGACATGAAGAATTCCTCGATCAGCTCTGGAATTTCTTCTAAAGCTGAGTGAAAGTCTGTGAAGACAACACCTTGTTCAGCTAACTCAACTGGAGTTTGCTCAAAAACAGTTTGGGTTCCTACTTGCACCAACTTCAAGTGGTCATCTAAAGCTGTGAAATTTGGAACATTTGCTGATGGCTCACTTTCTGTAATCGTTCCATCGCCCAGATTCCAACGGTGGAATTTGACACGCTCAATAACTGGTAATTCTAAACTCTCAATCTTATCAAAAGCTTTTTGACGGAGGTCAGCCAACCAGCTTGGTTCAGCGTGCATTTCTGAAAAAAGTTTAATAGTTTCTTTAGTCATTTACTTCTCCTAAAAGATACGAGGGAATTACAATTCTTCCTTGTAGTCGTAGCCAAGTTCTTCAGCTAATTTTGCGTATCCTTCACGTTCCAAACGCGCAGCCAATTCTGGACCACCAGAAAGGACAACACGCCCTTCCATCATCACGTGTACCACATCAGGTGTGATGTAGTTCAAAAGACGTTGGTAGTGAGTGATAATCATAGCACCAAAGCCTTCACCACGCATAGCGTTCACACCTTTAGAAACAACTTTAAGGGCGTCAATATCAAGACCAGAGTCGATCTCATCAAGAAGAGCAAAAGTTGGTTCCAACATCAAGAGTTGAAGAATTTCATTACGTTTTTTCTCACCACCAGAAAAACCTTCGTTGAGGTAACGCTCAGCCATTTCTTCTTTCATGTTTAGCAATTCCATTTTCTCATCCAATTTAGTAATGAACTCGCGAACTGAAATCTTCTCATCGTCTTCTTTACCAGCATTCATAGCTGCACGAAGAAACTCAGCGTTAGTAATTCCAGGAATTTCTGATGGATATTGCATTGCAAGGAAAAGTCCCATACGCGCACGCTCGTCAACTTCCAACTCAAGGATATTTACATCGTCAAACAAGACTTCACCTTTGGTAACTTCATAGTTAGGGTTCCCCATGATAGCGGCTGAAAGAGTTGATTTACCAGTACCATTTGGTCCCATGATAGCGGCAATTTCTCCTGTTTTAAGGGTCAGGTTAACCCCTTTTAAAATTTCTTTTCCTTCAATCTCAACGTGAAGATCTTTGATCTCTAATACTGACATGATAGTTCCTTTCTTTTTCAAGGCCTTTACAGTACTTACTAGAAACATACTTGATTTCCCTAGAAAATACAGTAAAAGGTCAATAAATATACTTTTATAGTATAACAAAAAAAAGCCTAAAAGGCTTTGATTTTGTCTAGAAGCTGAGGACTAGTCCTTCCCTTTTAAATGCTGGTCAATGACATCTACTATTTTCCCCATCAAGTAACTGACTCGAAAATTTCTAAAGAGCAAAATGGCCCAAAAGGCTGCCATAATATAGCGACCAGTCATCCAGGCTTCATTGAAAAAATAGGTCTCAGCAGCTGTAAACAGCGCGATGATAATAAATTGTTGTCTATTCATAAACTTATTGTATCATGAAATCTCTCTTTAGTCTTCCTCTACCTTCACTTTATCTGCCAAAAATTCAAATCCTTCCGGAATCAGACTTTCTTCTGCTTCTTTTTCAGTTTGAGAAGATTTGGCTTTAGCTGAGAAGGCTGCGCGCACTTCTTTCCATTCTTCCATGGAAATAGCTAATATCTCAGGTGAAAAACCTGCTGCCTGACTGAGGATATTGCCAAACATAGTATTGAGATTGTCCCGTTTCATGGTTTGACCAGCATTGAAATTAGATTCAAAAGCAAGAATGGCATGGTGTTCATTGGCCGCAACCGGTTGAGAACCAACCAATAAAGCCTTATCAGGACCTCCTAGACTTTCAATCACCTCTCCCCAGGCATTCTGCAAGCGAATCAGGTTTTGACGTGCTAAATCAGGATTTTCAACGGCCTCTTGTAAGATAGATTGTACTTTATTGCGATCCACACGATAGACTGTTTTGCCCGTAGCTGGTCGACTAGGAGCTGGACTTGTTGGCTTGGGCACAGTTCCCACATTGGCGAGTTCTTGTTTAAGACGGGCAACTTCCTGTCTCAATGCAGCAATTTCATGTTCAACTGCCCCAGAAAGAGCTGCTTCAGGCTTAATCTCCGCCAAACGAATAGTCATCATCTCAGCATAAATCTTGGGCTGTAAACTAGACTTAATATCTGCTAAACTGACTGTCGCCAAACGAATCATTTCAAACAAATTTTCCTGAGGAAGTGCTAAATTCTCTACAAAGACTGGACTATGATGAGTGTTTTCTCCACCTGTTTGAACAATTAACAAATCTCTTAAATAGTGCAAAAGGTCGGTCACAAAACGAGTCATGCTCTTACCATTGTCAAAAAGAAGATTCAAGCAAGACAAAGCCTTGGGGACATCCTGTTCAGACAAGGCAACCACATAATCATCCAAGGCTGATAGACTAATAGTCCCTGTAATTTCTTCAGAGATAGCAGTCGTCAATTCATTTCCCTGTGTCAAACTCAGGGCTTGATCCAAAATAGACAAGGCATCCCGCATCCCACCTTCAGCACGTCTGGCAATGATTTCCACAGCCTCTGGTTCAGAACTGATATTTTCTTTTTCTAAGATATAGCGGATATGTTCCTTAATATCCTGTGTTTTAATTGATTTAAATTCAAAACGTTGCACACGGGATAGAATAGTGGCAGGAATCTTGTGCAATTCAGTAGTAGCCAAAATAAAGACCACATTCTGTGTTGGCTCTTCCAGAGTCTTTAGGAGGGCATTAAAAGCCCCTGTAGACAGCATGTGAACCTCATCTATGATATAAACCTTGTAACGAGCAAGGCTAGGGGCATAGGTAGATTTATCACGAATTTCACGAATTTCATCTACCCCATTATTAGAGGCCGCATCCATTTCAATGACATCTTCTAAACTACCGTCCGTCACTGCCTGACAAATATAGCAGTTATTACAAGGTTCACCACCCACTTGATTTGGACAGTTCATAGCTTTGGCAAAAATCTTAGCCACACTGGTTTTTCCCGTTCCACGAGGACCAGAAAAAAGATAAGCATGGCTTATTTTCTCTTGTTCCACTGCTTGTTTAAGAGTCTTAGCTACAACTTCTTGACCAACCAACTGGGAGAAGTTTTGACTTCTATATTTTCGATAAAGTGCTTGATACATTAGGCTTTCTCCCCAAACATTGTAAAGTCCCATTCTGTTTTTTCAAGCAAAATAGCGACAAATTGTTCCAAATAATCTCGATCCATAGCATCATAATCATCAATCTCTGAAGAATCAAGATCCAGAACTCCAAGTAATTGACCATTCTTTACCATCGGCACAACAATTTCACTTTTAGCCCGACTATCACAAGAAATATAGTTGGGATAGGTCGTTACATCTCCAACTAGAACAGTTTCCTGAAAGTGGGCTGCCTCCCCACAAACACCCTTTCCAAGTGCAATACGGATGCAAGAAACACCACCTTGGAAGGGACCTAAAACCAATTCCTTTCCATCAAACAAATAAAAGCCTGCAAATACAGTATTAGGAAAGCGTGATTTTAAAAGAGCACTAGCATTTGAAAGATTAGCCAAAACATTAGTTTCCCCTTCCAATAAAAAAGAGAGCTCCTCATTTAACATTTGATAACGTGATTGTTTTTCTGATTCTAACATAGAACTATTATATCAAAAAAGGCTTACAGACAAAAGAAAAATCCCTTGTTTAGGAAACAAAGGATTTTATGAATTTTCAATTTGATTAAAGTTCGATATCACCGAACAAGTCAGCCATTGAGAATCCTGTTTGTGTTTCTGGAAGTTCGAAATCACGTTTTTCTTGGCGTTTTGGACGACGTGGACGAGCAGCACGTTTTTCTTCTTTTTGTCCTTCTTCTTGAGCTGGACGCTCTTCAAGAGCTTTGATAGAAAGTGATACGCGCTCTGCATCTGCGTTAACTTCAAGAACTTTAACTTGAACTTCTTGACCAACTTTAAGAGCTTCTTTTGGATTTTCAATACGTTTGTGTGAAATTTGTGATACGTGAACAAGTCCATCGATACCTGGCAATACTTCAACAAATGCACCGAAGTCAGTCAAACGTTTAACTGTTCCTTCTACTACATCACCTTTAGCCAATTTTTGCTCAACGCCATCCCATGGTCCAGGTGTTGTTGCTTTAAGTGAAAGTGATACACGTCCTTCTTCTTCGTTAAGATCAAGGATTTTCACTTCAATTTCTTCACCAACAGTTACAACTGATTTTGGTGATACGTTACGTTCATGTGACAATTCAGTCAAGTGAACCAATCCGTCAACACCACCAAGGTCGATGAAAGCACCGAAGCTTGTGATACGTGCAACTTTACCAGTTACTACATCACCAACAGCCAATTTACCGAATACTTCAGCACGAGCTGCTGCTGTAGCTGCTTCAACAACTTCACGACGTGAAAGGATGAAGCGGTTTTCTTTAGCGTCAACTTCTTTGATTTTAGCATCAAATTCTTGACCTACAAAACGCTCAGTGTTACGTACGAAACGAGTATCCAACATTGAAGCTGGGATGAATCCACGAACACCTTCAAATTCTACTGAAAGTCCACCTTTAACGGCACGAGTTCCTTTAACAGTAACAACTTCTTCTTCGCGACCAACAAGTTTGTCCCATGCTTTGCGAGCTTCAAGGCGTTTTTTAGATACAAGGTATGTAACTGTATCAGTATCTTTACCAACTACTTGACGAAGTACAAGAACATCCAATACTTCTCCTACTTTAACAAAGTCATTGATATCAGCATCGCGATCGTTTGTCAATTCGCGAAGAGTCAAGACACCTTCAACACCAGTTCCAGAGATTGCAACGTTAGCTTGAGTCGCATCAACTGTCAATACTTCAGCACTAACAACATCACCAGTCTCAACTTGGCTAACGCTATTTAGCAAATCTTCAAATTCGTTCATCTAAAAAATCCTCCAACAATCAAGTTTTTCTTAAACTTGACATACTTATAATTTTTTTCCTAAGCACCCGCAAGAACATGTTCATATCGTTCACGTCTTTCAATTATAAAAATAAAATACCCTAAGATATTTTGCTTTTTATCTTGATCATTACCTAAGAACTGGGGTAGCTGGATTCGAACCAACGCATGAGGGAGTCAAAGTCCCTTGCCTTACCGCTTGGCTATACCCCATTGATGAAATGGAGAGAGAGGGATTCGAACCCCCGAACCCGAAGGAGCGGATTTACAGTCCGCCGCGTTTAGCCTCTTCGCTATCTCTCCTACAATCAACATGAACCATTATATCATGAAAATTTCAAAAAAACAAGACTTATTTTGCTAAATTATAATTTTCAATCAAAATTTCCACAGCTTTTTCCAATTTTTTATAAAAACTATCGACATTCCCATTCTTTATGATGGCAAATTGTCCATCTAATTCGGCAATTTCTCCGATAACTTTTTTACCGATAGTCAATGTATAACCTTCAAAACTATCTTTACCAACATTGATTTTGGCATCTGCTACTTGAATTTCAATTTTTTTATCTTTCTTGCTCATTTCATACCTCTCTTCACTTTTTCTATTTTACAAGAAAATCCTAAAACTAGCAAGAAAAAACTCTATATCATTCCAAGTCTGATATAGAGTTTTCTGCTTTATTTAATGTGTTTTTCTAGTTCTTTTTGGTACTTACCGTTTGATTCCAATTTTTCTTTTTGCCATTTTTTCAGTGCTTCTTCATATTCTTTGGTTGTAACGATATCTTTTTGCAATTTCATTCCTTTAAAGATATATGGGTCACCCTTAATACCAACTTGTGAGTATGGTTTTGAGAATGGCACTACATTACTTACAACTGGGGAACCACCAGATGAGGCTGTTGGCATCAATAATGAACTATCTGTCAACCAAGCTTGAGCCTTAGCATATTTTTCATAGCGTTCTTCAAGATTTGTAGTTTCTGAATCTGCATCATCCAATAATTTCTTATATTGGTCCAAACCAAGTTTAGCTACAACATCCTTATCTTTCCCTTTAGTAATACCAAGGTGTTTCATAGCAGAACCTGATTTAGGATCCATGATATTCAAGTAAGATGCTGGGTCTTGATAACTTGGAGCCCATCCTGTACTATTCAAGTCATAGTCTTTTTGAGAAGGAACACGTGCTTGAGAAGTGATTGTTTCCTTTTCATTATCTGTCATTTGAAGAACATCGATGACAACATTTTCAGCACCAAGAGTTGATTCGATAGACTGTTTGAAAGAGTTGCTTTGTTGAACGGCGATGGTATCTGTTTGTTCAACTGGGACATCCAAGTGAATTGGGAATGTTACCCCTTTAGATTCCAAGTCTTTCTTAGCTTTTTCGAACGCAGCTTTAGCCTTGTCAGGGTTGTAGATAGAATCCTTACCGTCAACTAGCTCAACACCTTTCCACTGGTCACCATAGTTCACCAACTCTGCTTGAGCGATTTGACCAAAGTTTTTCCCACCTGCTTGTACAAAGTTGTCAGGAACAAGGCTGTTACGAATAATCTTATCCGCACCGTCTTCACCATTTAGCTGAGCAGCATAAGAATGGCGGTTAAAGGCAAAGTTGATAGCCTGACGGAAGTCCTTATTAAGCATAGCTTCTTTTGTAGAAGTCTTTTGTTCTTCACTTGTTTTCGCAGTTTTATTGTATGACTGACGATTTACGTTAAAGGTGAAGTAATAACTACTTGAGTCCTGTGGGCTATAAGTTATTTTATCTCCGTATTGTTCCAAAGTAGAAGCAAAGTTTGAGCTACTTGGGAAGAGACGGGCTGTCGTATAGGCACCAGAAGAGAAGCTACGAATCAACGATTCCTGATCAGAACCATCGTAGTAAGTCAATTTAATCTTCTCGATTTTTACCTTTTCTTTATCCCAGTAATTTGGGTTTTTCTCGTATTCGATCAACGATTTAGACGTCAAGGTCTTCAAGATATAAGGACCATTGTAGAGAATTCCTGCTGGAGTAACTGCTCCATAATCTTTACCTGACGCCTTCAAAAACTCTTCATTTACAGGTAACATCGTTGCTGTGGTGACTTTAGAGTTCCAGAAGCTTTCTGGTTTGTTTAGGGTATATTCAACTGTGTAATCGTCCAAGGCCTTGACACCAACTGTAGAGAAATCATTGGTCTCACCAGTCATGTAGGCATCCAAGCCCTTGATTGAATTTTGGATGAGAGAGACACCATCTGACTTACCGTCAGCTACGTGTTTTAGTCCTGTCACAAAGTCATGGGCTGTTACTTCTGCGTATTCTTCACCTTCAGAAGTGTACCATTTAACTCCTTTACGAAGTTTGTAGGTATAAGTCAAACCATCTTTTGACACAGACCAATCTTCAGCCAAGGAAGGAATAACATTTCCGTATTGGTCATTTTCCATCAATCCATCAACCACATTCCCGATGACATCTGTTGTAGATGTACGAGTCGCTACACTATAGTCCAAAGACGCCGGATCTACTGCATAAACATATGAAAATGTTGTCGGTGCATCTGCTTCTTTATCAGCTTTTCCACAAGCCGCTAATAGAGCTGTTGTGCTCAGGACCACTCCTGCTGTTAAGAGCCACTTTTTCGATTTCATAAAAAATCTCCTTTAGTTTATTTTAATCTACTTTTACAATCCAACTTTCTGGCGCTTCAATATCACCAAACTGAATTCCTGTCAATTCATCATATAATTTACGAGTCACAGGGCCTACTTCTGTTTCACTATAGAATACATGGAAATCATCACCGTGTTGAATACCTCCAATTGGAGAAATAACCGCTGCTGTACCACAGGCACCTGCCTCTACAAAACGGTCAAGCTTATCAATCGGGACATCCCCCTCAATAGGAGTTAAGCCCAAGCGATGTTCTGCCAAATAAAGCAAAGAATACTTGGTAATAGATGGCAAGATAGAAGGACTCAATGGTGTTACAAATTCATTATCAGCTGTAATTCCAAAGAAGTTAGCTGATCCGACTTCTTCAATCTTTGTATGAGTTGATGGGTCTAGATAGATAACATCTGAGAAATGACGTGACTTGGCCAATTTCCCTGGCAAGAGACTGGCAGCATAGTTCCCACCAACCTTAGCCGCACCTGTACCATTTGGAGCGGCACGGTCGTATTCATCCTGAATCAAGAAGTTGGTTGGAACCAATCCACCCTTAAAGTAATTTCCAACTGGCATAGCAAAGATGGTGAAAATGTATTCCTCTGCTGGTTTAACCCCAATAATATCTCCGACACCAATCAAAAGAGGGCGAAGATATAAGGTTCCACCTGTTCCGTATGGTGGTACATATTCTTCATTCGCACGAACAACTGCTTTACAAGCTTCTACAAACATTTCTGTTGGAACTTGTGGCATCAAGAGACGATCACAAGTATGTTGCAGACGTTTGGCATTTTCATCAGGACGGAACAGTTGAACACTACCATCCTTAGTACGATAAGCTTTTAAACCTTCAAATGCTTGTTGACCATAGTGAAGACTTGGAGAAGACTCTGAAATATGCAAGATTGCATCTTCTGTCAACTCTCCTTGATTCCATTGTCCATTTTTAAAATGAGCAATATAGCGATAAGGTAATTTCATATAGGAAAAACCGAGATTTTCCCAATCAATCGTTACTGTCATATTCCACTCCTTATTCTAAAAACCTATTTCTTTTATTCTACACTATTTTTATAAAATAGCAAGTATATTTTGTAATTTTCAGAAAATTTCTTCAATAAAAAAGAACCAGCTCTTAGAACTGATTCTTCATTTCACTTATTTGGCTTCTGTATATACTTCTTTAAAATAAGCGTCAAAAACTTCTTCATCTGAAATCGTATCAGAAATGAAGCTTCCGTTGCTAGTGCGTTCTGACAAGTTCAAGTCTTGCAATCGGCTTTCATAGATTGTTCCTTTGTTCGATTGAACAAGCAGAGTTTGGTCGTTCTCTTCCACTTCTGTACTGAAGAGATCACCAATAAATCCTTGCTCTGCAACTGCTCCTGCTAAGAAGACACGATGCGGTTTATTTTTTAGCTCACGCAAGACTTGTAACCCACGTTTGGCACGGCTGGTTGCTGGAATTTCGTCAATAGAAACACGTTTCAAACTTCCACGTTGGGTCAAGAGGTAGAAGGATGAGGTGTTACAGATAAAGGCAGATTGGAGGACATCATCTGCTTTCAGGTTCATAGCTTTGACACCTGCAGCCTTAGCACCGATAACTGGAACCTCTTCGATATTGAAACGAAGTGCATAACCATTTTGGCTAATCAAAAGAACATCATCTAGTTTAATCGGAGCCACTGCTACAATCTGATCTGTATCGTCTTTGAGCTTAGCATACTTGACAGACTTAGATTTGTAGGTTCGCCATGGAGAGAATTCTTTGCGTTCTACCCGTTTAATTTGACCGAGACGAGTTGCAGTAAAGTAGGTTGTCGCATCATCAAACTGATCCACGACTTCCACATAAAGGATTTCTTCGTTAGTTTCAAAGTTTGTAATGTTCTGGCTCAGATGCTCTCCAATATCCTTCCAGCGAATATCTGCCAATTCATGAATTGGTCGATAAATGACATTTCCAAGAGTCGTGAACATCAAGAGATGCTGGGTTGTCTTAGCAGCTTGTACAAAGATCAAACGGTCATCATCACGTTTGCCAATTTCCTCTAGCGTTGAAGCTGCAAAAGAACGCGGGCTGGTACGCTTGATGTAACCTGCCTTGGTCACGCTGACGTAGGTATCTTCCTCAGCGATCAGACTAGCTGTATCAATCTCGATTACTTTCGCAGTGCCTTCTAAGCTACTCAAACGCGGAGTCGCAAACTTCTTCTTAACCTCACGAAGTTCTTTCTTCATGAGATTGTACATAGTCCGCTCATCACCGATAATAGCCGCAAGCATGGCAATCTTCTCACGAAGTTCTGCTTCTTCTTCCTGCAAGACAACCACATCGGTATTGGTCAAACGGTACAGTTGCAAGGTTACGATAGCCTCAGCCTGTTCTTCCGTAAAATCATAGCTTACCTTAAGATTTTCCTTAGCGTCAGCCTTATTCTCAGAAGCACGGATAAGCGCAATGACCTCGTCCAAGATGGAGATGACGCGAATCAAACCTTCGACGATATGGAGACGTTTCTCAGCCTTTTCCTTGTCAAAGCGGGAACGCGCCAAAATCACTTCACGACGGTGGGCAATATAGCTAGACAAGATTGGGACAATACCGACCTGACAAGGTGTGAAATTGTCAATCGCCACCATGTTAAAGTTGTAGTTGATTTGCAGGTCTGTGTATTTGAAAAGATAATTAAGAACAAGCTCCGTATTGGCATCTTTTTTTAGCTCAATAGCAATACGTAGACCATCACGGTCAGACTCATCACGAACCTCAGCAATCCCAGCCACCTTGTTATTGACACGAACATCATCGATTTTCTTGACTAGATTGGCCTTATTAATCTCATAGGGAATCTCAGTAATAACGATTTGTTCCTTACCACCTTTTAGCTTTTCAATCTCAGTCTTGGAACGAACAACCACGCGCCCCTTCCCAGTTTCATAGGCCTTCTTGATTTCATCACGCCCCTGAATAATCCCTCCAGTCGGGAAGTCTGGACCAGGCAAGAATTCCATGAGTTTTTCAACTTTGGCCGTTGGGTGGTCAATCATGTAAACTGCAGCATCAATGACCTCAGCCAAATTATGGGGAGGAATGTCTGTGGCATAACCAGCCGAAATCCCAGTCGAACCATTGACTAAAAGGTTGGGAAAGGCTGCTGGTAAGACAGTAGGTTCTTTCTCGGTATCATCAAAGTTCCAAGCAAAAGGAACGGTCTTTTTATCGATATCCTGAAGAAGATAGCCTGCAATCTCAGACAAACGCGCCTCAGTATAACGCATAGCCGCAGGCGGATCACCGTCCATAGAACCGTTATTACCGTGCATTTCAACTAGAATCTCACGATTTTTCCAGTCCTGTGACATACGAACCATGGCATCATAGATAGATCTGTCACCGTGCGGGTGGAAATTCCCCATGATATTCCCAACAGACTTGGCCGACTTGCGGTAACTCTTGTCAAAAGTATTGCCATCCTTATTCATAGAATAAAGAATACGACGCTGAACCGGCTTCAAGCCATCACGAATATCTGGCAAGGCCCGGTCTTGAATAATGTACTTGGAGTAGCGACCAAAGCGCTCTCCCATGATGTCTTCTAGGGACATATTTTGAATGTTACTCATATAGGATACAGAGCCCGTAAAATATCAAGTGAAAATAGAAAATTCTTGAAGTAAGCAAGCTCAGCAGAGAATTTATCTTTTTCACGCA
This sequence comes from bacterium, assembly GCA_905221245.1. GTDB lineage: Bacteria > Bacillota > Bacilli > Lactobacillales > Streptococcaceae > Streptococcus. The sequence goes on along the minus strand of CAJNCK010000002.1, from coordinate 7,471 downwards.
TCATTTAGGGCGTGTTCAACTCCTTTCAAAGAATATAGAGTAGGTTTTTACAGAAAAGGTGTTCAGTTAAGATATAAAGGGACGATTTGGCTTGCCAAAAATGTCTGTAGAAAAATAGAAAATCGATGTAGGGCTCGATGAAGTCAAGACGATTTGACTTTTTCCGAATAAAATTAGTCCCGTGTTCAGTTACTACAAATAACCAAACGACCCTTTCTGTAGTTTAATCTTTTAAATTAAGGTCTTTAGTTAGTTAGCGATTAAGAAGTCTCTCCTCAGCATACTCAATCATCTTCTCAGCTACTTCCATATCATAGTCAAAACCCTTCTTTTGAGCAAGGGACTGAGCCTCTTGGTGGAAAAAATTCATCGTAGCAAACAAAGACTGAGTGATTTTATCTATGCTTGAAAAATCAAGCAGATTCGAGAATTCCTTTCCTTTCTCAGTAGGTAAATACTTAAAGAGATATTTATAGTTCTTGCCAATATCAACCATCCCCTTATCAGTTGCAACTTGCCAAGCCAAGACCTTTAGAAGTTCTTGCTGACAAATACCATAGAGATGATTCGTCGCATAGATGACTTGATGGCGACAGATTCCTTTGACTATGTACGCTGACACCCACCAAAATTCATTGCAGGAATTTTTAAAATCTGTCTCACTAGCTGGATGTATCCAGAAACGCTTTGGACTGGGAGAATATGACTCAAACAAGCCCTTTTTATCTTCTAAAACATTGAATCCTGCTTCACTATCCACCCACTCTTGAATATGTTCTTTAGGGCAAAGAGTCAAATCAATGCGATTACCATCCTCAAAGAGCATGAGGTAAAGACGGCGATGTCCAAGAGTAACCTCTTGCTCGATGATACGTTTGCCAAACTTGTCCAACCAAGAAATGTCTCTCGTTAGATTATCTAAATTATCTACGACATAGACAACATCATAGTCTTGAAATTCATCTTTTGGAGCTTGTGAATTTGTCCGCGAACCGGACATGGCGACAGCCTCAATTTGTAAAGTTTCAGCAGTCTGTAAAATTAATCTCAGCATTTGCGCTTCACTTCTATGTTGTCTGCACATATCTTTTATAGAGTCATTTTTCATAGCCGTCTTGCTCCTCTTTTTTTTGGATGCCTCGTATTCTTTTCTTCTCAAGTTCCCCTACAATGAATTGGATAGTTGAACAAATCCCCAAAACGATTAAAACAAAATAAAACAATTTAATATCGTTTCTATGATATATTTTAAAGCTTCTCCATAATACAAAAGTATTTACTAATGAAAGAAGGAAAAGTAAAATAGCATTGAATAGGAGTATTATAGCAAACTTACTCTTAAAATACCTATAATGTTTTCCAATCCTATAGAGGGTATATAATGAGAAAACAATCATCAAAGGGATGAAAGCAAGTGCATAAAATAAGATAAACCCTATTCCTGAGTATGGTTTACTTTCCATTGGTAAATCTAATAGACAGATACCAATAGTGAGGATGTTCAATATAAACAAGGATACTGTGCGAGCACACTCTTTTCTACCTTTATTGGTCATTAAATCATATATAATTCCAAAAATGGCTAGGAGAACAAGGAAAAAAGGAAACATTAATAACGTAATCAATACCGCACCTCCAATAGTTTTAGCGATTGTTTACATACAAAAGATAATCGTTGCCTTTACTTGAACTTTACAACTCCCCTGTCTGGTAAAGGTTATACCCTTCGTAATAATATGAAACATCCACACCCTTAAAGAAACGGGTCTGAGTGAGGTCAGACGTCAGATTATTGAGGAGGAGAAACTTGAGTTCTTGCCAGCATCAACTTTTAAAGTTTCAGCTGTTTTTAAAATCAGTCCAAGCATTTCCTGATCAGTTCTCATATTTCACTCCTTCATCACTTAGAGCTGTTTGAAATTTCTTTTCATTATAAATCGTAAACCATTTGCCATCTCTTACATAATCTAAGCAATTAACCACTATACTCAACCAAAAAGTATTCTGTGTCTTACTGATTACGTTTGGTGTAATGGAGATAGAGAGGAGGAAGATAGGAAACCAGAATCATCAAAATCATGACCAAGAATGTCAACAGATGGATATGAACTAAATTTACCACATACCATCCCAGAATACCCACAGATAGGGGATCTAAAATATAGGATAGGAAAATCAAAAAAGCCTTCCACCGTTTCTCCGGATAGACGTAACACAAACGAATAAGTGTGTAGATTAAGGCTCCTGCTATCAAAGGAAAACCAATAAAAAGCATGATAGCAAACGCCACCAAAGCAACGGATTCTGAGGAATCCATATTGAATAAAAGCATCAAGATCATAAATAAAGTAAATACAATCGGTGCATATAATCCTTGGAAACTTTTTTTTCGACTATTGATGTAGAATGCAAGAATAGCCGAGGGTAAAGAAACTAAGAAAATCAAACCCAAATAACTTCCAAAAATCGAATGTCCGGAACTATCCATTATTCATACTCCTTAAAACACCGTCGCTTATTCTCTAGATTACTAACTAATTTCTTCTATTCAAATTATTCTATATAGTATTAACTTAATCACAAAAATTGATATAATATTTAATCTTTAATTATATAATCACTAACACTAGTTGCAACGTATTCATCAAGAATATTTTTTAATTCAGTTAGGGCATTTCTAAAATCATTCTGCGTTATTGAAGAAAATTGCTGTTCTTCTTGTTCAATCATCTTTTTACTATTTTTAAATCTAATAATTTCCTTCTGCATTGATTCTACTTTAGATAATATAAAAGAATTAGGTTTTGTGACTTTATTATTTATTAAAGAATTTTGGCATATCCCTATAATAATTGCAAGTTCGTCTAATGTAGCATCTTGTAAAAAATCCTGTTTTGTTCTTTTGGTTAATAATTTATCTATAGCTTCATTAGTTCTCACAATCCCATCCCTAAAAAATATCTCTGATTTAATCTTAGAGATAGTTTTTAATCTTTGCTCTTCAATATTTTTTACTTCAGTTAGTACTTGAAAATTAATAAAAATAGAAAATATACCAAATAATCCAGATAAGATTCCAATAAATGATATAATTCTTTCAACATCAAACACCATCCCATTAGCAGAGCTAAATGCTAAACAAAATGATACTACAATTAAAATTAGCACAATTAAGCTTGCAATTTTTTTATTTCCAATTATTTCTTTCAAAACACCATCTCCCCACTCTCCTCAAGTGTAAACTTAACATTGTCCTCAATCCACTTACGTCGTGGTTCGACCTTGTCACCCATGAGGACATTGACGCGCCGTTCGGCGCGTGCTAGGTCTTCGATGGTGACACGTATGAGGGTACGGGTTTCTGGATTCATGGTAGTTTCCCAGAGTTGATCCGCATTCATCTCACCAAGCCCCTTGTAGCGTTGGAGTGTTGCGCCTTTACCGAACTGCTTGCGGAGTTCTTCAAGTTCTCCGTCTGTCCATGCGTAGGCTACTTCTTCTTTCTTGCCTTTGCCTTTGGACATCTTGTAAAGAGGCGGAAGGGCGATATAAACGTGTCCTGCCTCAACTAGGGGACGCATGTAACGATAGAAAAAGGTCAAGAGCAAGGTCTGGATATGGGCACCGTCGGTATCCGCATCGGTCATGATAATGATCTTGTCATAGTTGGCATCTTCAATGGAGAAATCTGCTCCCACACCCGCACCGATAGTATAAATCATGGTATTGATCTCTTCATTTTTGAGGATATCCGCCATCTTGGCTTTAGCTGTATTGATAACCTTACCTCGAAGGGGCAAGATTGCCTGGAATTTGCGGTCACGGCCTTGTTTGGCAGAACCTCCGGCAGAATCCCCCTCGACTAGGTAGAGTTCATTCTTAGCTGGATTCTTGGACTGGGCTGGGGTCAATTTCCCAGACAACAAGCCCTTATCTTTTTTATTTTTCTTACCATTTCGGCTCTCATCACGCGCCTTACGTGCCGCTTCGCGAGCATCACGGGCCTTAATAGCCTTGCGGATGAGATTCGAAGCCAATTCTCCATTTTCCATGAGGAAGAAGGTCAACTTATCAGCCACTATTCCATCCACAACTGGACGAGCTAGTGGGCTTCCTAGTTTGTCCTTTGTCTGACCTTCAAACTGCAAATGTTCCTCAGGGACCAAGATAGAAAGAACGGCTGCTAGTCCTTCACGATAGTCTGACCCTTCAAGGTTTTTATCTTTTTCCTTGAGAAGCCCCGTCTTACGCGCATAGTCATTCATAACCTTGGTGATAGCAGACTTGAGACCTGTCTCGTGTGTTCCACCGTCCTTGGTGCGAACGTTATTGACGAAGGACAAGATGTTATCTGAAAATCCATCATTGTACTGGAGGGCTACTTCCACTTGGAAACCGTTGTCTTCCCCTTCAAAGTAAAGAACTGGCGTCAATGTTTCCTTGTCTTCGTTAAGATAAGAAACAAAGTCCTGTACCCCATTTTCATAGTGAAACTCAACAGACTCATCTGTGCGTTTATCCGTTAGAGACAAGGTCACATTTTTCAAGAGAAAGGCTGACTCATTGAGGCGTTCTGAAATGGTATTGTACTTGAAGTCTGTCGTCGAAAAGATAGTCGCATCTGGCATGAAGGTGACTTTGGTACCTGTTTTAGACTTAGGTGCTGTACCAATTTTCTTCAAGGTCGTGACTGGTTTGCCACCATTTTCAAAACGTTGCTTGTAGATTGCACCATCGCGAGTGATTTCAACTTCTAGCCAGCTAGAAAGGGCGTTAACAACGGAAGAACCCACCCCGTGGAGACCACCTGAAGTCTTATAACCACCTTGACCAAATTTTCCTCCGGCATGAAGGATGGTAAAGATAACCTCAACAGTTGGAATTCCCATAGCATGCATACCAGTCGGCATCCCGCGGCCATGGTCTTGCACAGTCAAACTCCCATCTTTATTGATGGTCACATCAATACGGTCACCAAATCCAGACAAGGCTTCATCGACAGCATTATCGACGATTTCCCAGACTAGGTGGTGGAGCCCAGCGCCATCGGTCGATCCGATATACATCCCTGGACGTTTTCGGACCGCATCCAACCCTTCTAGCACCTGAATGGCGTCATCATTATAATTGTTAATATTGATTTCCTTTTTTGACACAAGGAACCTCCTATTCGTTCATCTCTACTATTCTACAGGTTTTCAAAGGATTTTGCAAAATTTTTCTTTCTCCGGTGTGACAATTTCAGAAGAGATTCTCTGCCTTTCTTCTCCATTTCATGATATAATAGGAGTATGATTACAATAGTTTTATTAATCCTAGCTTATCTGCTGGGTTCGATTCCGTCTGGTCTCTGGATTGGACAAGTATTCTTTCAAATCAATCTGCGCGAGCATGGTTCTGGCAATACTGGAACGACCAATACTTTCCGCATTTTAGGCAAGAAAGCTGGTATGGCAACCTTTGTAATTGACTTTTTCAAAGGAACCCTAGCAACGCTTCTTCCGATTATGTTTCATCTGCAAGGCGTTTCGCCTCTCATCTTTGGACTTTTGGCTGTTATAGGTCATACCTTCCCTATCTTTGCAGGATTTAAGGGAGGCAAGGCTGTCGCAACCAGTGCGGGAGTGATTTTCGGATTTGCGCCTGTCTTCTGTCTCTACCTAGCAGTTGTTTTCTTTGGAACCCTCTATCTGGGTAGTATGATTTCACTCTCTAGTGTCACAGCATCTATCGCGGCTGTCATCGGAGTTCTACTCTTTCCACTTTTTGGTTTTATCCTGAGCAACTATGACCCTCTATTCATCGCTATTATCCTAGCACTTGCTAGCTTGATTATCATTCGCCATAAGGACAATATCGCTCGTATCAAAAATAAAACTGAAAATTTGGTCCCTTGGGGATTGAACCTAACCCATCAAAATCCTAAAAAATAAAACGCCAGTACATTGTGTACTGACCCCAAAAAGTTAGACAATTAATTTATCTGAAGGATTTAGTTCTGTATTGTACAGGGCTAAGTCCTTTTAGTTTTACCTTAATTCGTTTATTGTTGTAGTAATCAATATAGTCTACAATGGCTTGTTCCAATTGCTTAAGCGACTGAAATGACTTCTCATAACCATAAAACATCTCCGATTTCAGAATGCCAAAGAAGGACTCCATCATACCGTTGTCTTGGCTGTTACCTTTACGTGACATGGATGCTTGAATTCCCTTACTCTCTAGGAACCGATGATAAGAATCGTGTTGGTATTGCCAACCTTGGTCACTATGGAGAATCGTATTCTCGTAATGCTTCTCTGTGAATGCCTGTTCCAACATTGTTTTTACCTGTTCTAAGTTGGGTGAAGTTGAAAGATTATAGGCGATAATTTCGCTATTAAAGCCATCTAAAACTGGTGATAAGTAAAGCTTTTGAGTACTTGCTGGAATGGCAAATTCTGTCACATCTGTGTAGCACTTTTCCATTGTTTTAGAGCCTTCAAATTGACGTTGAATGAGATTCTCTGCCTTCTTACCAACATCTCCTTTATGAGAAGAATATTTTCGTTTCTGTCGCATTTTAGCTTGTAAATTGAGTACTTTCATCAAGCGTTGAACTCTTTTATGATTTACCAGATAACCACGATTTCTTAGTTCTAAATGAATCCGACGATAACCATAATTTCCCTTGTGTTCGATAAAAATGAATTGAATTTCAGCTTTAAGCTCTTGGTCCTTATCTGGTTTATCTAGCTGTTTGAAGTGATAGTAGTAGGTCGAACGAGCCAATTTAATGGCTTTTAGAAGAATATCTAACGAAAAATCAGTAATTAGTTCTTGAACAATTTCTGTCTTTCTTCTTTCTCTTTTTCCTCCTTCAATCGGAGTTCTCTCAACTTTTTTAGGATGGCATTCTCCGCTCTCAGGTACTCATTTTCTGCTTGAAGACGTTCTAATTCTGTCCTCTCTTCAGGTCTCGTTTTTGGCTTACGTCCCATTTTAGGTACTCTCCCTCTTGTTTTCTCAACAATAGTATACCCGTTTTTCTTGTATTGTGCTAGCCAATTAAGAAGTATCGTACGACTTGGGAGGCCGTATTCAAGAGAAACTCTATCTTTAGTCCAGCCTTCATATAAGACTTTATGAATCATTTCTTGTTTTAAATCAGGAGAATAGTAACGATTTTTTCCTTTTTTGACGAACTCTATTCCGTAACGATCAATCAATTTAATCATGTACCTAATATTAGAATTGTTTATCCCAAATTTATTTGAAAGCTTCTCTATGCTATATCCTTGTTTTCTAAGTTCATAGATCTGAACTTTATCATCATAAGTTAATTTCATAATAAAAACACCCCAAAAGTTAGTTTTTTCGGCTCTATAATATTTGTAGTGGGTAACCCCCCTATAGATATTATGGAGCCTATTTTTGTGTAGAAAAAAAGTCCCATATAACCTATAATGAAAAGCGACTAAACAACTCATTA